>NZ_JACJQW010000045.1:0-53375 GCF_014696905.1 Nostoc sp. FACHB-190 | reverse complement strand
ACATACAATGTAGTGTTTGCAGTTACCGATGGTCGGGGTGGAGTTGCCGAGCAAGCTTTTCAGGTACGGACGCAAGCACAAGCTGGAAACTATGCACCAACTATCATTTCAGAAGCAACAACTTCAGCTTATATCTCTAAAACTTACACTTATGATGTTGATGCGCTGGATGCAGATAATGATGTCTTAACTTACTCACTCGTGCAAGCTCCAGAAGGAATGACCATTGATGCCCGTACTGGCATAATTAGTTGGACTACTCCCGTAGTAGGTCAACAGGATGTGACAGTGCAGGTGCAAGATAGCCGAGGTGGGGTAGATGTTCAAAGTTTCACTTTAAATACTTCTGATGTTGTACCAGGAGTAATTAGTGGCAGAGTTTATGTAGATAATCGCCAATCTGGATCTATTATTTATTTCAACGATTTTGAAGATCCCAACCGTTCCTTAGATGAGTGGTCAAATGCACTCAGGGATGTAACACCATTAGATAGTCGGCATTTTCTCGGTCGTTATGGTGGTTCAGCCTATGATGAAAGTTTCCGACAAACTAGATTGACCCTAAACGATTTACCAGAACATGAAACAGTAACGCTATCTTTTAAGCTGTATGTCAACGACTCTTGGAATGGAAGTACTGGTTGGTATTCTCCTGATACTTGGAAATTAAATGTAGTAGATGGGCCAACATTGCTGTATACCACTTTCGGTAGTGGTTATCCTTATGGTTTACCTCAAGCATATCCTAATAATTTCGATGAAAGTAACCCATATTTTAACCTAAATCCATCCGGGACAGGTGCATCTGAAACCAATACTCTTGGGTACTATTTAACAGATATTTGGGGTGACGCAGTTTACAATTTAACATTTACTTTTGAACATAATGGTAATAACTTAGCTTTTGACTTTATTGGTGGTACTGATGAAGATATCAATAATGAAAGCTGGAGTTTAGACGATGTTGAAGTTACTGTAGGAAGTTCTCTTAAAGGACTAGCAAATTGGTCTGTTTATTTAGATAACAACAATAACGGTCAATACGACTTAGATGAGTTATCTACTTTAACTGATGATCAAGGCAATTATTCTTTTACAGTAAATCCTGGTGCTTACACTGTCGCTCAGGAAATACAAACAGGATGGACTCAGACCCGACCAGCTACTACTAACTATCAAATTACAGTTAATCAAAACCAAACTGTTTCAAACTTTGATTTTAGTAATAGAAGTGGTGTAAGTGAAAATGTAGCCCCAACCTTCATTAATACACCTCCAACTCAGGTAATGATAGGGCAAAAATTTAACTATCGATCTGTTGCTACAGATTTAAATGGTGATGTTTTATCCTACGAACTTGTAGTAAAACCGGAAGGAATGTTAATTGATACAAAAACTGGCTTGGTAAGTTGGAAGCCTACAACTGAACAATTAGGAGTGCAAAATGTTGTTGTACGTGTATCTGATGGTTTTGGTGGTGTAGACTTACAATCTTTTCAAGTTCAAGTATTACCTTTTAACCAAGCACCTGTATTTACTAATGTTAGTAATAACCTTATCAATAATTATGAAGATTTAATAGCTGAAATTGATTCACCTATTAATTATCAATTTTCTGCTATAGATCCTGACGGCGATGCAATTATATATAGTTTAAAACAAGCTCCCAGTGGTGTTTCACTTGACTCCAGCAATGGAATACTAACCTGGACTCCTGATAGTTCTCAAATTCGTCTCAACAGTTTATTGATTACTGCTACTGATAGCAAAGGTGCAGAGACAACCATTAACTTTGACATCAGAGTCGTCGCTAGTTTGCCAAACTCAGCTCCTATTATTTCTTCTACACCTCGTACCACGATCAGTATAGGTCAATCTTATTTATATGGTGTTCAAGCAAGTGACTCCAATAAAGACCTGCTAACTTACAGTCTAGAAACCGCCCCAGCCGGAATGACCATCGACAGCAGTGGCAGAATTTTCTGGCAACCTCAAGCTTCTCAACTTGGTTCTCAACACGTCACGCTGAACGTCAGCGATGGTCGCGGTGGAATTGCTACTCAATCTTTTGATATTAATGTAGTCAGTGCTGCTTCTTACGTTAATAATGCACCCACCATTACTTCTGCTCCTAACCTAATTACCAACCTAGATCGGGCTTATGAGTACAACCTTGCAGGCAGCGACCCAGATGGCGATTTGTTGTTCTGGAGTTTGGATAATGCACCAGTCGGAATGGTCATTGATTCTCAAACTGGCGCATTACGCTGGAATCCAACTAGCACTCAAATTGGCGAACATACTGTAGCAGTAAGGCTCACCGATGCCTATGGCTTGTACGTTGGTCAAGAATTTACTTTAATTGTGACCGGAGTTAACGCGCCACCGCAGATTGTCTCTGCGCCAGTTACAAGAGCAGCGTTAAATCAGACTTATACGTATACAGTGATTGCCAACGACCCTGAGAATGATGCACTCACTTTCAGCTTAGGTCGCGCTCCCGCCGGGATGACCATCGACAGCAACGGCACTGTTCGGTGGACTCCGCAAGCTAGTCAGGTTGGTCAGCAGGAAGTCGAAGTGTTGGTGACTGATGAGCAAGGTGCTGTTACCAGTCAGATTTACACGATTGAAGTGGGTACGAATGCAATCAACCACGCTCCTAGCATTACTTCCACTCCCGTGTACGTGGCTAACGTTGGCAGTGCTTACCAATACCAAGTACAAGCAACTGACCCAGATGCAGGCGATCGCTTGACTTATCAGTTGCTGTCCGTCCCTGCTGGTGTCACGGGTATTACTATTGACGCTGCAACTGGGTTGTTGACTTGGCAGAATCCTGTGGCTGGTAACTACCGAATCGTCGTTGGTGCAGTTGATGATGGTGGATTGGGTGCGGCGCAAGGGTTCACGCTGACAGCACGAGCGAACAATGCTCCGGTGATTCGCTCAACTCCTGTGTTAACGGCGACTCCGGGTAGTGCGTATGGCTATGACATTATAGCGAGTGATGTTGACGGCGATCGCTTGACCTATACTCTTGACCAAGCATCACTGAACAAGGGAATTACGCTTGATACACTGGGCAGATTGCGCTGGAACCCGACTACTAGTAATGTTGGCACACACCGCATTGTGTTGACTGTCAGTGATGGCATTACGTCTACGCCGCAGCAGTATGACCTTGTGGTGGCGGCTGATACTGAAGCACCGAAAGTTCGGCTGATAGCAAATTATGACACAGTTGATTTAGGCGGAACAGTTACATTCCAAGCAAGAGCTACTGACAATATCAAAGTCGCAGGTTTGCAACTGCTGGTCAACGGGAATGCGGTGGTGCTTGATGCTAACGGGATGGGCAGATACACTCCAACAACAGCCGGAACCATTTTTGCCAAGGCGATCGCTACTGATACTGCTGGTAATATTGGGCAAGCAACGTTCGATGTGGCGGTTATTGATACTAGTGATGTTGACGCTCCTGAAGTAAGTCTGAATCTTGGTGTGATCGCTGGTAGTTTGGTGACTGCGCCGATTGATATTAGGGGTAGTATTTCTGATGACGGGCAGTTAGATTACTACAAGCTGCTGGTTGCGCCTGTTGCTGGTGGTGCGTTCCGAGAAATTGCGTTTGTTGATAATCCCACTGCGATCGCTAACGGTGTTCTTGGAAAATTTGACCCGTCCTTGTTACAAAATGACAGCTATATTCTCAGGCTGGAAGTTGCAGACAACGGCGGTCATGTCAGCTACGCAGAGGAGGTTGTTGATGTCGCTGGGGAACTGAAGCTTGGTAACTTTAGGCTGTCGTTTACTGACTTGACGGTTCCTGTAACCGGGATTCCGATCACGTTGACACGCACTTACGATACATTGACATCTGGTATCACAGACGACTTTGGGTATGGGTGGCGGATGGAGTTCCGCGACACGGATTTACGTACCAGCTTGCGTCCGCCGAGTGAGGAGGAGCAACTACTGGGCTACCAGTCGGCGTTTAAGGATGGAACACGGGTTTATATTACTTTACCTGGAGGAAAACGAGAAGCCTTTACCTTTAGACCAACAGTAGACCCGATATTCGGTTTGGCAAGTGCGATCGGTGGTGTTAATAGTACAGTTTACAAACCTGCGTTTGTTGGTGACAAAGGCGTTACCAGCACCCTCACTGTGAAGAGTGCGCGGATTCTGCGGAAGGATGGGACTGATGAGTATGTTGGTTTGAACGGTGGTCTAAATTACAATCCGGCTGATGTTAATTTCGGTAACGTGTACGTGCTTACTACGAAAGAAGGCATAGTTTACGAAATTGACGCGCAGACTGGTGATTTGTTGACTGTCACTGATACTAATGGTAATAAGCTGACGTATACGGATGACGGTATCTACAGTTCCAGTGGTAAGCAGGTTACTTTCGAGAGGGATGCTCAGGGGCGGATTGCTGCGGTTAAAGACCCGATGGGTGAGTTAATTCGGTACACCTACGATGCGAAGGGTGATTTGGTAAGTGTCAAGGATCAAGAACAATTTGAGACTCGGTTTATCTATGACGGTCAGCGATCGCATTATCTCAAGGAAATCATCGATCCCTTAAACCGTACTGGTGCAAAAGTTGAGTATGGTGATGATGGCAGGTTAAAGAAAACACTCAATGCCACAGGTAATTCTGTAGAGATTGACTACGACCCAGCCAACTCGCTGCAAACAGTTAAAGATGTGTTAGGGAACCCCACCACATACGAGTATGACACCAGAGGTAATGTTGTACGGGTTGTTGATGCACTCGGTAATCAAACCCGCATGGTATATGACGACAATAACAATCTGTTGCAAGTAACAGATGCTAATAATCTCGTAACTAAGTACGAATACGATGACAAAGGCAACCTGAAGTCACGCACAGAACAGTATTGCGGTTGTGCCACTGTTACACCTGGAACTTCGTACTACACTTACGACAAGTTCGGCAACATGACATCGTTAGTGACACCGACTGGTGCTTCCATGACGATGAAGTATGACAGCTATGGTCAAATGCTGTCAATGAAGGATGGTAAAGGAAATCTCATTCAGTCGTTCAGTTATTATGCAAATGGGTTGGTAAGAAGTGAAACAGATTCTACTGGTACGACAGTTTACGAATACGATGACTTTGGTAATGTAATTCAAACTACTGACCCAGATGGCAGCATCACAACAATGGAGTATTACGCTGACGGTATGCTGAAGCGGATGGTGGAAGATAACGGTACTCCTAATGACACCAGCGATGACGAAATTTCTACTTTTGAATACGATAAACTGGGACGCGAGAAATTTGCTGACTACGGCAATGGTATTTGGGTGAAATACGATTATGAAGGTGCTGGTGGTGACTGGACGAAACTGGAAGCTCCTACCATTGGTAAAATTGAACGCAAATTAACTGCTGATGGTAAATTAGCGGGGTGGGTGACGGCTGATGGTGGTACGCCAACATTCAAGTACGATCTAGCTGGGCGTTTGTGGAGGGAAACGGATGCTAGTGGTAATGATGTCACTGAGTACAGCTACGATGCTGCTGGAAGAGTAACCAGCGTCAAGGATTTACAGACAGGTGCAACCACAAGCAAAAAATACGATGCAGGTGGTCGGGTGATTGAAGAAGTGGATACCCTGAAAGTATTTACTCGGTACAATTACAACACTCGCACAGGTCGCCTAGATTCCACCGAAAGCGGTAAATATTTAACTAATGCTTTGGGTAATCTCATCCTTGATGCCAATAATAACCCAATAGTTGACACAACTGTGGAAATACGCACTTATCGCTACGAATATAATGGTTTGCAGACAACGGTAATTGACCCATTGGAACGTAGAACAACAACTGTCTCTGATGATTATTACTTGCCGAAAGAAACAATTTATCAGTTGCGCGACGGAAGCAAATTCAGTGAGAAAACAGAATATCTCTACGCAAGCAATCTGCAAGAAGCCAAAGATTATCCTACTAGAGTAGTAGATATTGGCAGTAATGATCGAGTATTTGAATATGATGAATTAGGCAGATTGAAATCTGCTACTGATTTGGGCGATAGTAAGTACCTCTACACTTATGGCGATGATGGGTTAGAGTTGATTACTTCCCCTACGGGTGAAACGCTGCGGTACGGTTATGATGCACTGGGCAATTTGGCAAAAGTTACCTATGGCGATGGTAAGTTTGAGCAGATGACTTACAATGCCGTCGATAATCGTCTAGAAACCGTAACACTGCCAAGTGGAGAAACTATAACCTACGATTACGATGACGCAGGACGGGTAAGATCGCAAACTTCGTCTACTAGCGGCAGTGTTAGCTTCACTTACACTGCTGAAGGTGCAGTCAAGACAATGACTGATAACACTGGTACAACTACTTACCGCTATGATACCAGCAACCGTCTTGAAGGTATGGATTACGCGAACGGCAGCAGCATCAGCTACACATACGATATTGTGGGACGGATTAAGACTTTAACAGAGAAAGGTTCTGCTACGACAACCGCATATACCACCGAATATGATTATGATGCGTTTGGTAATTTAAGTTGGGTGAAAGACCCTGCTGGTGGGATTACTACTATGAAGTATGATGTAGTAAACCGTTTGCAAGAACGGACGCTACCCAATGGTGTAAAAACAACTTATGAATATGATGACCTTGATAGAATAAAATCTATTGCTCACACAAACGCACAAGGTCAGGTATTGGCATCTGTAACTTATGAACGTGAAGGTATTGGCGAACCCAGCAAGATAACCCGTGAAGATAATTCCTACGTGCTATTGGAGTATGATTCAGCACTGCGGGTTGAAAAAGAATCGTACTATAATGCTGCTGGGCAATTGCTTAATGAAACCAGCTATAGCTACGATGCGTCTGGTAAGCGACAAGTACAATCGACAAGTACAGGCGATCGCACATTTAATTACACAGCAGGCTATCAGTTAGATACTGTCACTGAAGCAGGTGAAACCGAAAACTACGATTATGATACTGATGGTCGGTTAACGCTGATTGAGCGTGATGGCAAGACACTTGATTTAAACCACGATGCTTATGACCGTTTAACTAGTGTTGAAAATGAGACAACTGGCCAAACAACGCAATATGTATACGATGGTGCTGGTAACAGAGTTAAGGCAATCGAAGAAACACAAGAACGCAGATTCTTGGTTGCCCCTGCGATGAGTAGTGGCTTACAGTCAACCGACCTTATCACTGATGGTAGCGGTAATCTCATCAGCAACTACATTTATGGTGGCGGTAGCAGTCCCTTCATGCGGTTAGATGCTAACGGTAATGCTGTATACTACCTCACTGATGCAATGGGTAGTGTAATTGGATTAGCTGACGGTAGTGGTGCAAGTTCAGGTAAGTTCCTGTATGATGCTTTCGGCAATATCTTGTCCCAGATAGGTGGTGCAGATAGTGATGCGGGTGGTGATTTCAGGTTCCAAGGGCAGTGGTTAGAATCTGAGAGTGGGTTTTATCACTTCAGGGCAAGGGATTACGATCCTGCAACAGGCTTATTCTTGAGCCGTGACCCAGTGGATATTATTGAGACTGCACCGGAGAGTTTTAATCCCTATCAGTTTGTATATAACAACCCGTATGTGTACAGTGATCCAACAGGAATGTTTTCATTGGTTGAACTAAATGTATCAGAAAAAATACAGAAAACTCTTGATTCTATTAGGAATAATGCTACCCGTGAAACACTAGAATGGGTTAAAGATAAAGTTAGCGAGATCATCGTTAATCAGATATATACTTTTTTACAACAAGTTATACCTGGTAGTGATAGATTACAAAAAGCTCTAAATGCTGGAGACAAACTAGAATCTTTTTTAATTAAAGGTATCTGTAATCTTGTTTCAGGACAACCTGATTGGTTGAGCAATCTCTGGAATGAAGTTCCTATTAGTCCTCGCGGAATTCCTTTAGGTAATGGATTCAATTGTAATGCAAGACCTGGTACTGACGAACGTAAAGAAATTCTTACGACAGATCGAGGGCCAACCTTAAGTGACCCACGTAATAGAAGAGGTTACTCTGTCAAGCCTGATCTATTATTTAAAAATAGCCCTCCTCTTGAAAGACAGCCCAAAGCATTACTTATTGGAGATGTAAAAATAAATTTAAATCGTCTGCATGAAGATTATATATCTCCGGGAAATCGAAGAAATCAGTGGGAAACTATCACTAGATATGCAAAGAGTAGCAGAAGAATGTATGTTCCAGCAACTCTATATATCGTTGGAAGGAATGGGACACAGAGGGAAAAATCTGATCTAGACAGATTAGCTATTACCAGAGGAGTGATTCTTTTTTTACTCCCTATACTTCCAAGAGTATAGTAAACTATTTTGTTTTTTATTTGTAAAGTAGAGTCACATCTATTAAAAACTTTCTCGAACTATGGCACTAATCGAACTCCGGTTATTTCCTTCTGAACCAGAACCTCATGATACTCAACTGCATAAAATAATTAAAGAAGGTAATTACCAACAAATTCAAATTATCATTAGAGACGGTGTTAATCTTGAAAAAGAAGGAGAAAATTTCTTAACTCCTCTCGGATTAGCAGCAAGTTTAGGGCAAATTTCAGTTGTGCGTTTACTAATTGATTCAGGTAGTTGTGTAAATAATGGATATTATTTACCTCTAATTCTGGCTGCTGAAATTGGTAATATTGATATTGTTCGTATACTTGTCGAAGCTGGAGCAGATGTGAATGCTCAACAGGGTAATCCACCAAGCATATCCTCTCTTGCTATGGCTGCCGCCTATAATCGTAACAAAATTGTTAAATATTTAATACAAATTGGAGCAGAAGTAAATATTTGTAACTGTGATGGATGGACTCCTTTAATGTATGCAGTTGCTAAAGGTTATATGGACACCACTCTAATTCTTTTAGAAGCTAAAGCTGATGTTAACAGAATAGATAGTGAGCAATACTCAGTTTTAGATATTGCAAAACAAAACCGTCGATTTAAAATTGCTCGTTTGCTTGAAGAAATGGGCGCAAAACATGGACAAGATTTGCTGTATGGCCGTACTTATCCCTTTTCCTAATGCTACCAGAATTTTAATTTCTCATAAGTTAGGTGGAGGAAATTAAAACCTGAAACTTAAAATTAATATTATTTACCATCAAAAAACATAGTGGAAAAACTTTATCTCTGTTGTGTCATTTCAGGAGAACCAAATCGCTGAAAGCCTTTCAGAGCTTCAACTTTCGGATTTTGACTATTAATTTTAGTTTCTGTTAAAAAATAAAGGCTGAAAGCTTTATTAAATTAAAGGTTTAAAATCTTGCTTCAATTATTTTTTTCCAAGAGTGACATAACAGGGTTATTCCGCTTTTATTACCTTCAACAGAGAATAATTTGAAACTCTTATTTTTCCGTTTTTCATCAACAAGTAAATTTAAATGCTAATACTCCCACTTCACCAGCACCCCATCCGCCGCCACAAGTCCCCACTGCGGACACTTCGCCACCAGTTTCTTGATCACGATCCTCAACGCAGGGTCATCCGCCCAGCACTCCATTAGAAAATCATCCCCTGGATTTTCGCGCCATTGTTCCGCCATCTTCAGCCGCTCCATCCGCCAGAGTCACACCTTAGACCGTGCTGCGATCACCGCCTTACTTGTAGTGTCACTCCCCAACCGGAAACCGCCGCATCATCTCCGCCAACGCCACTGCCTCACCCTCCGGCGTATACACGGCTTCACCAGACATTGCAATCACAATCCTTTTTTTCCTAGCCCACTCAAACCATTCTTTCACAGCAGATTGAACCTGTGCAGACTCCGGCTTCCTCCCCTCCTTACAAGCAGCCACAAACACAGCTTCTGGGGACTTAATGCCTTTCCAAGTCCGTATCGCTTCTTTGAGATAGGCAATCGCATCTTCTATTATCAAATTGCTACTGTTATTTAAGCTGGTAAAACTGAAAATTACGATTACAATAAAACGATGTTATTTGATGATATGTTCAGCCGCACTGTTAATTTTTTAACAAAACATTATGACTGAACTTAATTTTGCGGGCAAAGAACTTATCTATGCTATACAGCAAGATGACACAAAACAAGCAATTGATATTGTGCATCAAGTTTCTTTTCCTCAAGGAAGCTATTATTTAAATCTTGCACTTACAAGAGCTACTAGTAAAGGAAACTATTTAGCTTCTGTTGCTTTGGTAGAGGCTGGTTCGGATATTAACGGTGTTAATGATAGTATTCCTCTTATTAATGCTGTTTTATCAAAACAGTACGAGCTAATCAAATTTTTACTTAAAAATGGTGCAGATACAGAACGTAAAGATGAAAATTCTTATACAGCTTTAATGTATGCAGTTTCCCACCAAGATTTAGAAGCAATAATTTTATTGATAGAGGCTGGTGCGAGTTGTGAAACTGAAACTTTCGATGGTTTGACAGCTAAAAGTATAGCTGAAATGCAAAACAATCCAAAGATTTTAGAGTATTTTAGGAAACATTAAAACAGTATCTGTTTTGGCTAGAGATAATTTAAATATTAGACCTACCGTAGTAAGAACTGAGAAAGCAATTTTATGAAGCGATATTTTAAACATGAAGGTGAATCATACCTTGGACTTGGAATGGTTTATTTAGAATTTAATGATGATCTGGCATCTAGGCAAGTTGAAATTTATGGTGATAAATGGTTTATATCTAACGCAACTTATCATCCAGAAACTGGAGGATTAGCTTTATGCGATCAACCTTTGTCAGAGCTTGATTTGGGAGAAGAACATGAAATTTCAAACAATGAGTTTGAGAACATTTGGAATCAAGCTCTTAAAAATTTGCACTAATCTTTGAATTCATTTTTTCTCAAGAAGAGGCGACTATACCACGCGACTACTTCAAAATTTTGGGAAAGCACAACCCTACTCCCCCACCGGATACCGCCGCATCATCTCCCGCAAAGCCACCGCCTCACCATCCGGCGTGTACACAACTTCACCCGACATTGCAATCACAATCCTTTGCCGCCTCGCCCACTCAAACCAAGCCGTTACCTCAGACTTAGCTTGTGCAGACTCCGGCTTCCTACCTTCCTTGCAAGCAGCGACGAAGACAGCCTCCGGCGACTTGATCCCTTTCCAAGTCCGTAACGCCTCCTTCAAATAAGCGATCGCCCCTGGTACATTTTGCCAACACCGCCTGACTGTGCGTTGAATTTCCGCATTGAGCCGGAACTGTGGAGTGCAAGGTATTTTTCGTAACTGTTGTAGCACTTCCTGAACTTCCTGGTTGCTAGGCTGTATTGATTTTTCTACACGTTCAAAAGCGTAATCATCATCACCAAAGTCTTCGTCACAAAAATTTGACACAACCGGGGCGGCGGAAGAACGATCCTCATGAGTGTCTATGTCGTTAGTCGAGTTATCTTGTTCTATCTCTTCAACGAAGTGAGTAATTTCGGGTAACTCTGATTCTGGGATTTGATAAACCCCTTCCTGGTAATAGTCCAAAATCTCGGTTTCCAGTTCCTCACTTTTTTCAAGCTCAACAGCAGAGTGTTGTTGTGAAGCGAACTCTTTGGAGGGAAACTCTTTGATATGATTTGTTGGTAATGAACATATTGAAGTGTTCAAAGCACTCAACTCGATTTGCTGTTTTTGACAAATGCTATCCCATAAGGCTTGTACGTTCTCGACGTTAACTGTGAACCAGTTGGCCTGATACCAAGTTTTTTCGCTGTGTCGGCAGACATCAATCAACTGAAATTTATCTCTCAAATTGGCGATCGCACGTCTGATAGCGGATATTTTCAGGAAAGGTAGTGTTTCGCCCCAATCCTTGAGTGTTTTCCAAAACCAACGTCTGCCATCACGCTTGATGTGCTTGGAGATTTGACAATAATAATGAATCTGCTGGAGTATTACTGCTTCTTCTAAACCAATCTCGGCTGCCAGTAATGGCGGAACCAACAGAGGGGATTCTGGGGTGATTAATTTGCTAGTCATATTTTTACCCAACATCTAAAACGGCATATTTTTTTGGTCTTCTTCTGGGGCTTGTGACCAAAATTCCCTAAGTTTTTGGCGTTTTGCTGCCTGGAATTGCTGTTTCTCTTCGAGCGACACTTCACCTATCAACTGCGCTACTTCATCGTGTTGCTTCTGCTTCATTTGTTCAGTTGTGGCAGCAGGTAAAGCCAGGGTTTCATTTTTGGTAGATGGTCGGAAGTTGCGGCGACGGAATAGAAACCGGAAATGACGTTTATCTTGTGGTGGAAGCGATCGCCAAACGTCCTCATCCCAACCAGGGGGTATAAAGTCAGATGATGGGGGCAACAGCGTTTGAATTTGGGCTTGCAACTGGGCGAAATTTTGTTGTAGCTCCTGAATTTGTTGCTGTAGCTGAGGAATTAGCTTGACTGATTCTTTGGCAATCAACTCACATTGCAAAAAGTATTTACGGATTTGTCTACCTTGTTCACTCTTTGACAGCATCCCCATTTCTTTGAAGCATTCAGTTGTCAAATAAATTTTTTCGGTTGGTCTACCTGCTTTTGAATTTTCCTCCGAAGTGAGGAAAACTTTATATGGCAAAGCTTCTGGCGATTCGTCTTCGGGTTGTACGAAATAATCGAAGTTTCGTTCAAAGTAACTAGTCAACATTCTCTTGGCATTATCCTTTCGGCTATATCCCAACACTGACCAAGCCCAGTCAAAATCTATAATCTGGTTGCTGTTATGCAACTGTTGAGCAATTTCGAGCGAAAATTCTGGTGTCATAAAATTATTTGTGGTAAAGGTTAATATTTGGCGCATGAAAATATCGCCAGCACTTGAGCCGTCGTACTGCATTCAGTTCTTTTGGAAGTCCCTAAGCGCGATTTCTATTTACTGGTTTGTTTCTTGCCAGAACCGCAACTCATCCTTGAAGTAACGGTCAGTCTTTTTTGGGCGGTCTTTCCAATGCTCCCAAGCTACCCAAACTTCATCACCCATGTCTTCGATGACTTCACCTTTGGCATTGTATAGAGCGCAGTAAATATCAGAATGGGCAACAATCGAACCCAGCCCCATCACTTCGTCAGCAGAGGAACCAGAATCAGCAGGGTTTTTTTCAGGAACCATTGGTTCCGTAATTTGCGAGGATGCGGCTTTCTCAAGGGCAGTGATTAACTCCGCTTCTTGTGGGGTCAACTCCGCCCAGTAGTCGTTTTTGATAACCTCGTACTCTTGGGCGACTTCTAAATAGTCCCACCAGCTACATCCAGGCTTCGATAACACAGCCCGAATGTCAATAACAGCCTGTGGAAGTAGTTGCAATTGCTCTGCTCGATATGCGATCGCAATTGGTGTTGGTTCACTACCGAGAATGATTGCAGCCGCTTCCAAGGCTTGGGTGCTATTCATAGCTGTGGCCAGATTACTTAGCGCAATCCCCATCAGCCTGAGACATTCTTGAGCATTTTCCTTTGGTGGTTCCTGGGCAAGCGATCGCAGATCAATGGTTTTATCCAGTGCTTGTTTAACCTGCTTGTTTAACGCCTTGGTTGCCTGTTTGGTGAGAGTATTGCCCCATTCCTGAGCCGGACGTTCTTCTACAACACGTTCCAATTCCTGAATACGCTTTTGTAACCGTTGGTTCTCAAGCTCCAACTGCCTCAAGCCTTCCAACTCAAAAATCCGTTGCTGTAACTGGATATTTTCTTGCTTTTGTTGCTGAAACAGGTTTTGTAAAGCTTCGATCTGTTCCTGTACCTGCTGCTCGGCTTTGGCATTGGCTTCTGAGAATAAACCAACCCTCAATTCTTCCTCCAGACGTTCCAATTCCTGCTGGTGCTGTTGTTTGAGTTGTGCGATCGCTTCGGCGTATTCTTTGGGGTAAGTTCGCTCAGGGGTACATGGCTTGATTGCGTCATCAGTCAAAGAGGTCAAATCCGCATTGTTCACCAGTTCTCTCTCTCCATCAGCAAACGTGACAATCTGCTGCCAGTTGTTCGGTGCGTCTGCTTGGATGGTTCCTTCTTCACCATAACGGGGATGAGTTGGTGAGGTGACTTTGACTGTGTTGGTTTTAGGAACCAGTGGTTCCTGATTTTGGTGAAATACTGGTTCTTCAATTTTAGGAACCACTGGTTCCTGAGTTTTTTGGCGTGGCAGACGAGGAACCACCCTATTAGCAGCTGTGGCAAAGTCTGATTCACTAGGTGAAGGATTATCTTGTAGTGCGAGCGCAACAGCCTGTTTTAGTTTCTCTGGTTCCTTGACCAAACGCACTAACGAACGGGCTTGACGCTCATTCTTAATGTGTTCGCCCAATTCATCAGCTGTGTCTTTTACTTTTTTCGCCCCTAGCAGTTGGTTGATGCGTCGATAGCCACCCCAAGCGGATAACTCAGCTTGGCAGTATTCCTCAAAACTTTTATAACCAGCCTCACGGTAAAGCTGTTGATCACGCATTTCGAGGATCTCATCAACAGCTTGCCATTCAAATCTGTCAATGGCAGTGAAGGTTTCTTTGATGCTGGCATTGAGGACACTGTAAGAAAGCGTTGATGTTTTTTCTAGTGTCAGCATAAGTATTGCCCACTATGGTAAACGCACAAAAACAGACAAAGGGTGCAATTTCACCAAAGTGAGTATTTAGCTGAACTTTGGACTACACCAAAAATGTGTCAGCATGATAGTTAGCTCACTTTGTGGCGAACAGATTGAGTCGGCGATCGCATTGCTTGGACGGCTGGCGATCGTCTTTTGATTGCCCAGTTGTTAACAGTCTATAGTGATATTATCACTATTTTTTCAATATTAACGTGAGACTACAAAAACAAAGCCCGCTCATGGATTAGCGGGCTTGTCCGGTTTCAGGAGATCGATTAATTGTGAATGTTTCTGCCTGAGAGAATCATTTTCTTCTCTCAGGCGGGCAATTCCCCCACGAGTAAAGATTCTTGTTGGTAGGATTTACGTTCTAATGCTTCGATTCGCTTTTTCAGGTCGATAATATCTACCTTTTCCGACTCGTCAAGATAATCATCAATCCATGAAATCAAGACTTCGGTAATTGTTTTGCCTTCATTACGAACTTTCTCAGCAAATTTCGTCTTCCGGTCTTGGTCAACCTGAATTTGAATGAAAACTCGCTCCGAAGATCCTTTCGAGCCTTTGGTCATGCTTGTTGAACTCCTAAATCATAGATATTAGCTTATCAATGACTTGCTGTAATGACAATTTCATGAAATTTGTATTGACAACGTAGTGATAATATCATAAAGTAGAAATAGGCAAAAACAGCAAATTGCTGGCTCATAAACAGCAACAAGTTTGCAGGTATTAACACTCTGAACCTTGACAACTGAATCCGATCAAGACACCCACCACGAACAACAGTAATTAATAGTTAGCTGATGCAACCATCTGTGTTTGTCTTGGTAATGCTCAAATGCCATTGGGTTTGAGTTTTAAAACGGCTACGCCAAATTTTGATGAGTGCGTTGTGGTCAACCACAACGTTAGTTCTTAAAAACCAAAAGCGACCGCCCACCCTGAGAAAGTTTGCGATCGCTTTCATCCATAACGGAGATAAACAATTATGACCTACATTGCACATACACAGCAACCTGTTGACGCGCAAGACTTAGCCCAAGCAGAACTCGCGCAGTACATGAATCAGCAAGCGCAAGCTGTAGCACCAACCGCAGATCCGCTTACATCTCGTGACCGACGCATCATTGCCGAGATTATCGAAGTAGAAGCCGAATCAATTCGTACAATCTGGCTCGATGCCGGAGTCACTGTATGGGTGCAGCTAGTTGATGGTGGACGACTACCATTTGATCGGAATTGGTTCGCCAAAAGAGTTGCAGAAGTCAAAGCAACACTACCCGAAACCCCCAGAGAACGCAACGACCACCTAAGCGATGAATTAGAAGTCGCTTGTCACAGATACGGCTTAACTCACGGAGAGATTGATTGGCTTTCTTTCAGCACAACCCTATATCTCAACAACCGACGAGTAGGGTTTGTAGGCTACAACCGCGCCGAACAATGGTATAGCAGACAAAGGCCATTGGGAGGCAGTCGCACAACTGACAGTATTGATGCGGCGATCGCACTGTTGGGAATTAGACAACCTGTAGCAGCGTAGTACAGACAGTAGAAAAGCGGTCGCATCTTTAGAGAGCGATCGCTACCTCACCACAATAAATGACTGAACTACGCTACAAGGTACAGCAACTATGTCTTTTCTTCAAGATCCTGATTGGGGCGAGTGCTGCGAACCAATACTTCTGTCACCGACTCATCCAAACGCAGAGTTAATTGAAATTTCCGGTTACACACTAGTCTATTGCAATGGTGCTTGCCCCAAAATCTACCGTGTCTATAACGGTGATTCAATGCTTGGATTGGTTTTCCAACACATCAGTTATTGGACAAACGAAGTAGATGAGCAACAGTACACCCAGCCATTAAACGCAGCAATGGCACTCGATGATTTTCTTCTCGCTGCAAGTATGACCAACGCAACGCCCAATATTGCAGCTTAAATCAGTTTTTCAATCTCAACAAATAACCATTTACTTATTAGAAAAATGGAACCAACAATAACAATCCCAAAGCACTGGGGATACCCCACCTTTACCTTCGGTCAACGAACACAACAGGGCATTATCATTGGACTTCAATACCATTCCCCCGTCTGCCAATTAGCTCACAAGTATGGTTATGGCTGGCATTATGCACTGATGCAACATAAGCATTCTTCAAAAGTTGAGCATTATTCTGATGAACAACTCCAAGCACTTTCTGTTGAGGAAATCAAAAATCAATTACAGACAGAGATTGATTTGCATCAACTCCAAATCATGATGCTACAAGAGCAATTAACCGCTATCAAAAAAGGAGGAAATAATGGCTAAAGCTCGTAAGAATGCGTCTGATTTAACTGCTGCAAATTTACTGCATTCTCTCCGTTGTTGTGGCGGTTCAGTTCCGTTGCATAACATCAGATTTTCTAAAGAAGTCATTTAATTGCTGGTGGATCGGGAAGAAGTGAAAGTGACAAACACTGGTTGTGGTTTCTTATTGCAAGTAAAGGAGCATCAATAAATGGAATCACTAAAAATGTTGCAACAGTTCAACGAGTGCTACGCCAAGATTCAGGCGATCGCACAATCTCAGGAATGGTTGGAATTATCAAACCGCAATGATGTTGACCCGGAAATGAAAACGCATTCTTTTTTGAATTCAAAATGCAAAATTCAAAATTCAAAATGAAGAATAGAAATAATGCGTGAATTAATTATTCTCCCAAAGGGAGACGCTGTGCGAATGTGTCAAAAACTCCGCCACAATATGTAGATTTAGCGGTCTTCAATTAGTAGTGAGTTCAATCAGACACTAATTGTCTTTAATTTTGAATTTTGAATTTTTAATTTTGAATTGGAGCAAAGCGACTTGATGTGCTGCACTATTTAGAAGGGGCTATGTGTTGTATTGAGCCGTTTGTGGAGGTTAGGGTAGCTCAAAAGCAGATATCCTAAGTTACTCGTTGCTTTGCTGCTGCTGTAACTGTTGTACTGCTTCTGGGGGTAAGCCCGTTAGTCGAGTAATTAGGTCAATACTCATGCCCTCTGCCAGCATATTAGCTGCAATTTCACGGGCTTTTTTGTTACGTCCTTGTTCTTCAGCTTCATTTTGAATCATTTGGTAAATAACTGATTCGCTCATGATATCTTTCCTGAATAAACGCCCAATTACTTCTTGATCTAATACTAGCCCAGCCAAGATTGCAGCAGCAGCAGAAATATTACTTTGTGTCTGTCTTTCACTAATTCTATCAACAGCCGCAGCGACTTGTTGTAGTGTACTAGCTTTATTCTCGGTTGCACTTAATACAGCAAACGGCAACAACCCTGGGGTTCTTAAAAATATTTCTGGTGGTTGTTCCCACAGACGAATTACGTCAAACTCATGTCGAAGTTTCCTGGTAGTAAAAGTAGTTTTATAAACTTCCTCAGACTTAGTTTTATTCAAATAAATAACAAATTGATGTATTTCTTTATGGGGAAAGCGACGATAGATCCGCAAGTGATAATCTGCCATCCGAAAAGGCATATCTTCATCAGGTTTAGTTTGAAATTCTATGTGTAAAACAACTTCATCTGATTGCAACAGAATTAAAGCGTCAGCACGAATTGGTTCTATTGATAGCTCTGTCGGACTTAACTTAGTTAAAGTGATGGGTTCACCTAACAACCAAGTAGCGAAATCAGGAGAATATAATTCAGCGATTAATTTACAAGTATTATCAAACATCATCCATCATTTAGTTAAGTTTGATAGCAGATTTTCATCATTTAAAATCAGTTATAATAATCAATTATAAACGATTGTTTTTGATAATTTAATAATTTGTCTATTAGAAAATAGCTTTGCTGAAAACCATTGAGAAATTGAATATATTTGTATGGAAATCAAAACAATCTCCGTAACCTATCACCGAAAAATTAATCTAGGTGACTTTGAATCAGTGGAGTTAGGCTGCTCTCTATGGGGGCAAATTGACCCAGAAGAAGATGCAAATGGGGCAACACAATTCCTTTTTGAGCAAGCAAAAGCGTCTGTAAAAGAAGCAGCAATGCCGTTAATTAAAGCATCGTCTCATCAAATGAACAAAGCCCGAATGTACAAACAATCTGCACAAAACAATACTGCTGATAATGGAGATAATTTCTAATGAATACTGAAATTAAATTAGGCTTAGGCAATCCACCACTTCCTATTTACCTGTATGTCAACAAATTAGAAATTGATGGTCAAGCTTATGGCTGGTACAACTATGATGTTAGCCTTGATAAAAAGACTCCAGTAGCCGACAGAGCATTAACAGGTTATTTGAGCGAGTTAAGATTGACTGGTAAAGATTTTAAAGGCAAGGACAATATTAAATTAGATATTGTTGTCTTTGCAGATGATGTGTATATCATCAGAAGTGGGATTGAAACCAATTTTTCTAAATCATTCTTACTAACAGCATCACTTGTAGAAGATTTCTCTAAACCCCTAACAATTGTTGCTACTCCTGGGGGAGAAAATGTCGTGTTCTGCTCCTTACATGATGCTATCAGCAAAACTAAAATCCGTAGAGATTGGGATGCTAATGCAGATTGGGCAGGGTTACTAAAGCAGATTCAGTCAAGACTATTCAACCGTCCTAAATATAATCTGGATGAGGATGAATATGATCACCCCGTTGTACAATCGCCTTCTTCAACCCCAACAAAACCTGCTGTGGCTCATCCCCAAGATTTACGGGTGAAACAAGTCCGCATATTAACTAATTACCCCATCGATCTAGTCAAAGAGTGGTTGCAATTCCAAGATGCCTCGGCTCCTAGTCAATTACCTGTTGCTCAAATCGATAAGCTGGTGCGAGATATTTGCCTAGCTTGGGCATCTGACAAGGTTGATTGGGATCATGCCAGCAGTTCATATCAGCAGGTGTTAGGAGCGATCGCTGCTGGTACTCCTGAGATAGAAGCCATCCAGCAGTGGATGAATTATGTTGCAGGACTGGTAACACCTGTAGCTTCTCGTTAATTCTAGTTTTTCATAGGACAGCTATTGCTGTCTTATTTTTTTCTACATCAACACTCTTGGGTAAAACAATGGCAAATAAAAAGTGGGCGGTAAAACGACTAACTATCAATCTTGCTTCCTCTGAAGCACAAACTCTCTTTGAATATTGCAACACAACTGGTAGACCCGCAACAGATGTGATTCGGGAGTTGATTAGGAAATTGAAAGCAACTACAAACGCATAACAGTTCACATTTTTACTCTTCCAGCTTTTGTTGTTTTTTCTTAATCAGGAGCAAGTATGAACAACCACAATCAAAAGTTTAACCAGAAATATCAAGCAAAATATGACGAAACTAGACCAATTGTGATTCGATATCGCTACATCAAACGTTCAAGGGCTAAAGATTTTGTTGAGAATGGATTGTTGTCAGTGGGCATCGTTTGTTTATTGAGTACAGCATTTTTGGGAATTGGTGCATTGGGCTGTTGGGGATTTGAGATTATTGCGGCTAATTCGAGTCCTGGCATCATCAGTCAGTACAACTGGCAAGCCCGAAAGAATATCTGCTTGGGCGGGATGTTGGTTTGTATTTCGGGAGTTTTGGGCAGTGCGTTGTTGAATGGATGCTTAGATTTTGATGAAAACTTATAGGAGAACCGATTTCATTAAGGCAATCATTCGCAAGACTTTCAAAGTGTAGACAGAATTTATAAAGTAATTGCGTTATGTCAAACAAACACTTATTGAAGATGAAACGAATTCATCCTAGAGAATTTAAATTGAAGCATGGATTATCGGTGTCTGAGATTCATGAACTAAGTGATTATCCTCCAGAAACTCTTAAGCACTGGTTAGCTGACGAGCATAGTAGTCGTTACCAGCAACCAAAAGAATCTGTCTTAAATCATTTCGGTTTACTGGATTTATATTTAAGTGCTTCTTAAATTCAAAAATGTCACACAGACACTACCCGCTTTGATGCGGGTTTTTTATTATAAAAGAGCAAGGTCAATAAATAGTCAATTAACAGTCACAGAACAGTGCATATTGATATCAACATGGATATTCATATTGACATCAGTGTTGATATCAACATTGATATTAACGTTGACATTAATAGTGATATCACTATTGATACGAGCGTGACACGGATATTGACTAACGAGTTGAAACTGTTGACACGGATTTGACATTTTTAATGAAATCAGAGTGGAGAGAACAACTTTTTAGCTATCAACCAAGTCGATCTGGGACAAATTCTTTAGTTCTACCAATGTCAAAAGCAAAAGCCGCCAAGATTTTAGGCGTTTGCTACCGCACACTAGAGCGATGGGCAGAGGTTGCGCCAATCATCCCAGAGTATAGATTAATACTTGTGAGGATGAAGACTCTAGCTCAAGAAAAAAATCTACGTGCGCCACCAATTACGCCTTATCAAGTGTGGGTCATCGCTAGGATTGGGGAATTGTTTTCTGACATCACTCAAGGGATTGATAAAAAGGCTTTTGTTGAGATCATCATCGAAGCCAAGAAAGACGAGTACACCCGTGCCGAATTTGAAAAAGAACAACTGAGATTTTCATCACAAGCATTAGGAGAAACAAATCATGTCGGATAACACATTTACTCGCGCAGAACTGTTTGAACTATTAAGTGCCAGCTACAGTCCACAACAAATTATTGCTGGATTAGAACAACTCGCTTCAACAGATTCAACTATTGATCCGAATGCCGAACATTTTCCCGTAGAAATCAGCGATCGCTTAGAGAGGCTGTTCAACCTAGCGCAGAAAACCCTAGATCAATCGAAACTATTGGGAGGTGGTAGTAATTTGGCGAATATACAGACAGATGCAATAGAAAGTGTGAGCGAACAATTGCAGATTGAAGGAGTCAGCCGCGAAACGTTCAAAGCGTTCTTGGACATTGTGGCAGGTAAGGCTGTAGCTAAAGCATTAGCTGTTCATCAGTTTGAACAAGAGCTATTCCACCAAATCAAGGGTGAGCTTGATGTTGAGAGTTTACAGCAACAAACACAAGCGGGATTAGAGGAAGTAGCGTTTATTTATCAGTTAGCGAAGAACCCCGAAATCAGACAACGTATCACTCAAGACTACAGACTCAAGACTGCACAAGAAATTAGACAAGAAGTTCAAACGCTCACCAATAGTGCGACCTCTGGTTTTGACCCGAAAGCATTTTTGGATGAATTGGGATTGCCAACACCTGAAAAAAAGTCGATACAACCAACAACGATTCAGGACTTGAAAAATTTGACACGCTCTTTGTTCCAAAAGCCACTCCAGTCACCAAGTTGATAGAACGATTTGTTCAACAAAATTGGTTGGGCTTTTCAATTATTTTCTTTATGGTGTGTGTTGGATTATCTGTTTACATTCGTGTGACTAATGCACCGAACCAGACAAGTACAGAACAAATTCAAGTTAGACAGTAAGAGGTACTCATGTGTTTGGAACGTGAAATATTAAATGCTGTCGGCTTTGAAACTCCTCAACTCGAACCAGAAGATGTGGTGAATCAGGCTGAAGAAATAGTAGTTAAGGACGAACCAATCGCAAATACTATCAACAACTTCAGCAAACTGTTGGATGAATATGCTCCAGTCTCAAGCTAATTCTGACAATGAAGTACCAAAAGCAAGCACTGTTGGGGTTATTAGGGCTGGGGTTAATCATTAGTCCTTGGTTATCGCAACTGCCAGCGCAATTCAAAACTTATAACAGTGGCATCACCATCAGAGAATCAGAAGAACTAGAACGCATTAAAGCTGAACAAAGGGCAGCAACCGCCGACAAAATTAATGAACTGGGAGTGATGCCCTCTTTCAAGAAGTTGCGAATTAACGATTACTTAAACTCCAAACGATTTAACCCCAGACCTAACACTACAGGTTATTTAGAAGATGAAATCGTTTTTGTTTATGACTCAACTGGTAAATGTGTTGGACGAATTGAGCAAAGGCAATGGAAATGGAAATATCGATTTAAAAATGCCTGTAAGAATTCGCCACTGTATCAAGATTCTCTTAATTGATTTACCGATTTGCGCTGTTAACAGTGTAATAGCCTATCAAATATTCCCCCTGATTCCATTTCATGAATGTTTTTTAGCTAATTTAATCGCTCTAGTTATAGAGAAAAAAATACTTCAAATCCTCCTGAACTTTTAGTATGAAATACCTTACTCCAAAGGATACTAATTCACAATTTAAAGGGGAGCCAGCACCACAGAATCAACCAAAGAAAGTTGGTCACAACTATCTAGAACTATTAGCTCAATGGATTGTTGCCTTCATCTCATTTCCAGTTATCTTTATTTCGCACATCATTGCTCAATTTGTTACTCCCGGCACATCTGGTTATAAGCTCGTTGGTGCAATCGGTTTTTGGATTGGCACACTACTTTCAACTGATAGTATTTGGCAGGTTTTATTTCAAGGAAAACCTTTACTGCCGTGGTTTGAAACCGAATGGATTGGTTGGATAGGTTGGCTACAACTGCCGTTTAATGTTTTGTTTTGGATTAGTTTTGGCATCTCGGCACTCGTGCAAGTTATGGAAGCTCGGACACTGCGCGGTAAAGACCCACAACAAGCCAAACACGAATTTGACGATTCTCGACAATATACTTTAGGGTCAAAGCCTACTGGTAACATCGACCTGACAGTTGCTCTTTGGGGTGATTATAAGAGGGCCGGGATGAGAGAGCGTTATGCGGGTGGAGCGATCGCATTATTTTTCTGGCTAATCGATATTATTACCACTTTCGTCGGCAGATGGCCTTTTCAATACACGAACCCGCTATCAATCATTGCCTGTTTTGGGTACAACATCGTGGCAATGATGGCTGGCGAAATTGGTTACAGCATTTGGAAATTGACTAAGTAAGCACGAGTTCAAAGCATAATTTCTCCCATCTGTTAATTACTCAAACGTCAAAAAATTAGACTTGTCACAAGAGGCGAAAAATGGAACAACCCATACCAATGCTTGGAACTCAAGAAACGGCACAGTTACGTGGCGATTATCCCAGCATTGAGTATTTGGAAGCTGGTAACATCGCCTCTTGGTTGCAAGAACGCCAAGACCAGTTATTGGTTCGTGCCAGAAACGAACGCAACGAGATGAATCTGGCTAAGTTCATCACCCTGGCTACATCTGCGGTTGGTGCGGTTTGTTATGCCACCTCTCCCCTTGCTCCCATCGGTGCGGTTGTTGCCGGAGTTGGTTATCTTTGGTCAATTGTTCAGGACTTAAACGATACTCATCAATTTGCACCGATTCCATTCATTCGTGGCGACTTCTTCAGTTTCCTTTCGGCTATGGGTGATAGTGTTGCCAGGGAGGAATATTTTGCTAACCAAAATGAACTGGCCGAGTTAATGCTGCACTTAGAGCCAATGGAGAAATACGAATTCGCCATGCTCAAGCAATGTTCTCATCTTTTATGCAAATCTCTTGCTAGTGCTGATCCGGGAAAGCGATTTTATGCTTACCGTTGGCTACTCGATTGGTTTATTCAGCTTAAAGGACAGTTCCCTACTTCTGAGCAACTATCTGGGCATTTGGCACAAGTTACCATCGACCCCAGAGTGAACTATCAACAAGTGGAGGCCATTCAGCAATCAGTTCAACCCCAGAATTTAGGTATCCCTCCTGCACGGTTTACGCAGTTACCAACTCCCGTCTCTCAAACAACACAAGCATTAACACCACAAATTAATCTCGATGAGGTTTATCCCCTGCCTCCTACCTCACAGCAATCGTCCTCAGAAACTCCGATTATAAATACCGAAATCTCCACCTACACTTCAAAACCTAATACCAACTATGACTTAATCGCTCACATCGCCAGAAAAGTTACGAATATGCTGTGGGTTGGTGTCCCAGGCTCCGGCAAGGGCATCACTATTAGCAACGCCATCGATGCCATCAAGCGGCTACATCCTGGCATACACATCTTTTATATTGACCCTAAAGGTGACGAGAAAGAAACTGGTTATTTCAATGGTCGTGTTGATACCCTCAAACGCGCCAAGATTGTTGAAATGTCTCCGGTTGAAGCCGTCAGTTGGGTCAAAGAATGTTTTACCGAGTTCCAGAAAATCTCCGGCCCAAAGCTGATCATTCTGGATGAGGGTACGGCTGTTTGTTCCAAATTCAAAAATGCTAAGGGTGAAATTGGTTGGCTCAAGGACAAAATCATCTCTTACTGTTCTTGCGGTGATAGCTCTGGCTGGCATTTCTGGATTGTCGTTCAAAATCCACACACTGACGACTTGGGCATTTCTGGCGGTCTGCGCTCTCAGTTAACCTCTGTTGCATTGGTTTCGCCAGATAACGTCCCGGCTTACAGTGCCATGATCGCCACTCAACTTATTCCGAGCGATCGCAAGATTACTTCTACCCAAGTCATGGACATTGCGGCACAATCACCTGTTGGTCGGGCAGTTTATTACGGCGGTATCAATGAATGGTTTCCTATGCCAAAGTTAAAGAATTTTTCTGGCTATGACCGTGACACCAACAAGTTTATTGATTCTGTATCAAGTAATCAACAATCTACCCCTATTGAAACTAATTCATCAAGCACAGCAACAACACAATCTCAACAGATGTTGGCACTGTTAGAAAAAACCACAGCCACTTCAATCGATGAGTTTATTCGGCAGGAATTGAATTTAGACGGAGTTCCACCAGATTTAATCCGTTTAGGAATTGAAAAGATACTCCAGAATTCTCATCTCAAATATAAATTCGACGGCTGGAATGATAATCAAAACTAAAATCTTTAGGAGAAAATATGCAAACAGTTCTCAATTTTCCGTCATTACTACAGCATACCTTGATTGTTGGTGCTTACTGTTCTGGTAAAGATTTTTTAGCCAGTCACGCTATCAAAACTATCAAACAGCAACGACCTTCTCTTAAAGTCTACGTAATCGATATTAAAGGACATCCCAGGGAAAGCCATTACTATGCTAATGCTGATTTTTTGCGGATTAAAAACTCTACTAATGTTGCTACCCAAGAGGATGTAGCGGAGTTAGTTTCATGGATACAGCATTGCTTCAATGAGTTTGAATCTCTTGAAGGTGAAAAATTACTTGTCTTATCAGAAAGTACATTAGTTTTTCATTTCTTTGCTCAAAATAAAAGCAACAAACTTTGGCTGGCTAATAAAATCATCAGTTATTTGTGCCTGGGGAATGCTAGTGGTATTTACATTTGGTTGATTGGCACAAGTTTTAGTATTCAAGAAACAAGAATCAGCCGACAGTTTTGGGTATTAGTCAACCTGCTGGCGATTGTACATCAGGAGAATTTTGCTTCATATAACTATCTTCTAAGTACAGATTTTCTTCCCAAAAGTTGCCAGCCTTGTGCAGAAGAAATTAGGGCAATTGCTTCCCAATCTCCTGTTAAAAGAGCCGTCTACTTCAACGGTGAATGGTTGCCTATGCCAAGGCTTGATGAGTGAAAGATTCTCTTAAAGTCAGTTGAGAAATTTTACTTTGTTTTAAAAAGGAGAAATACTGTTATGTCGAACTTATCAGTTTTTGTCTTCGAGTCGCAAGAAGTTCGTTTTGTCGGCACTCCAGAAAAACTTGAGTGGGTGGCGGCAGATGTATGTGCCATTCTCGATATTGATACTTCTGTTGCTATCAATGGACGAAAACGAAAAAGAACTGACGGTAGTGAATACTTTGATGGTGGACTAGAGGTTGATGAAAAGGGTACTGCCATTGTCAGTACCCCTGGTGGCGAACAGGAAATGCTGACTGTGACTGAGCCTGGGTTGTACCGCCTCATCTTTAAATCACATAAACCTGTTGCCAAGCGATTCCAGCGATGGGTTTTTCATGAAGTCCTCCCATCTTTGCGTCGCACTGGTTACTACTCCATACCCAAACCTGATCGACAACATAATGGCAGATTAACTCTGGATGAACTTCTCTCTTTTGCACAGAAAGTTCTCGCTCCTACAAGATTGAGTCCTGAACTTCAAACCATCACGGTTGTTAGAGGTTTGCAAGCGATGTATCCCGAAATTGCACCTATGGCCAGTGAACTGGTGGGAGCAATAGGGGAAACTATTGCCACGAGCTTGCGCCATGTTTCTCCAACGACAATTGGTGAGTTGTATGCCCAACAACAAGGACTACCAAAGCCAATCAAACCCCATATTGTTAACCGTGTTCTGGAAGAAACTGGTTTGCAGTATAAGGAAGTCGAATTTAAGACTGATTCTAACGGCAAGCCTCGTCACAAAAACATTTGGCATCTCACTGAAGCTGGTAAACAATGGAGAACCGTCAAACTAGACAAAGCCCGGACTCACGACAAAATTGTTGAACACGTTCGCTGGTTGCCTGATGTTTTGAACGTAATTGATCTAAGCAAAGAAAGATGAATCATTAATTATTTTGAGGACAAGTACAGTAATGAAACTGCATTTGTCCTCATCTTTTTTATAAGCACAAGGTTGAGCAAGATGATTCACGCTACTCAAACAAGACTAGTTTCTTTACTCAAGCAAACCGCTTATGTTTTGCTTGGGTTTTTAGTTATGCTGTTGATTACTGGTGGTCGTCCTTCAGGGTTTATATTAGGGTTGTGTGTAGTTTTAGGTATTGGGTTTGTTATTTGGGATGAAAATAAGAGAAGTATGAAATAATTAATTAGATAAGTCTCACATTATGGACACAGCCGCAGATTTGTTATTTCTAAATGAAGAAGTTGCCTTAAGAATCAATCCTTTTTCTGAGGGTGAATATTTAGTTATTCAGACCCATCCTCAAGAGAAAAACCTGAAAGTAAGCAAGCGTAGTTTTGATTACGAGGAAGCTAAAAAATACTGTGAGCTTGAAAATTTAGGTCACGACTACGCCACGTTTGAATTAAGAATTATTCGAGATAATAAACTTTGGACAGTCAACAATTTAGGTTATCCTCGAACAATTTCTCAACAACAAGACTGGAAGGTTAGTCTAGAATATCTTGAGGCTATTCATGACAACGATAATCATGGAGAAATCATTGTCTGCTTTTGCAGCTATCCTTATTTTCATGGAGTGACGGCTCAAACATCTAGCAATTGTGTCACTTGTCTTGTTGATGATCACGGGCGAGAAATACACTCTTGCCCTAATTGTCAAGTCGCTTCGCTCCAATTCAAAATTAAAAATTCAAAATTCAAAATTAAAGACAATTAATGTCCGATTGAACTCACTACTTTCTTGTTGACCACCAAATCTGAATATTGTGGCGGGGGCTTGTACCCAGAATTAATTAATTC
Source organism: Nostoc sp. FACHB-190 (assembly GCF_014696905.1). NCBI lineage: Bacteria > Bacillati > Cyanobacteriota > Cyanophyceae > Nostocales > Nostocaceae > Nostoc > Nostoc sp. FACHB-190. The sequence continues at coordinate 25,443 of NZ_JACJQW010000045.1, read as the reverse complement.
AAAATTATTTCCATTCTTCCTAAGTGAATTTTGAATTTTGCTTTTTGCATTTTGAATTCAAAAAATGTCATATTTCCTTATTTGATGAATTAGATGATGACTCTGATGATTTTTACCAGCAAATAACACAGCCAGCCGTTTGCATTGGTTGTGCTAACTATCACGGGCAAGACTATGTTGAAGAATTATTAATCTGCGCCATTCATCCTTATGGTTGGGATGGAGTTTCTTGCCCGGATTTTACTCTAAACAATAAACTAAATAAAACTATTAAATAAAAAATATGAACCAGATAGACCCAACCGCAAATAATACTAGCTAACAACCAAAAGTAATTGTAGTAGACGAATTTGCTGACCTTAGCGAATCTCTTGAAGGGCATCCACAACGCGAAAGGATTCTGGAGAAAATTCAGCAGTATCAATCTCAGGTTTTACGGGCGGCTCGGAGTAAGAAAGGTTAGTTTCAATGATTCTAATTCTGGCTAACAATCAAGCTGATGGCTTGTTACCAATACCTAATTGTTTTTTGCTAGATTTTAACTGTTTCCAAAGTGACTTCATTTTTTGGTAAGCGTCTTCAGGCTTGAGCTTGCCATTGGTTTGTAGCGCAGTTATGTATTCTATTTTTTGAGCAAATTCTTGTAGATTAGCATTAAATACCAAGTTCTCTGGCTTAACTTGGCCGTGGTAGCGACTGCGAGGATACAAAAATTCGTTCTTTCCATTTTTGTCGCAATTTTCCATCACTTTATCTTCCCTCATCAGCGACTATTATTCAAAAGTAGCCACAAAGTTAAACGATAACCACTATCTCAATGAGTATTTGTATTGATTGTAAGTAACAATTAATTGTTTCAATAAAAAATTGTTTTCTAAATTAGTAGCAAGCCCATTTCTATTGATTGTATTTAATTTCTCAGATTACAGTAAGCAATTCTCGCTCTTCTTGTACAACTCCATTTCATTTCAGAAAAGGAGCCAGCTTTTATTACAATCCATTTTGGCTTTCTAGTTTGATTAACTATTCCATTTAAATAGTTATCGGCATATCTAAAAGCTGCTGATTTATCGTATTTAGCTATATTCAGTGCTTGCATCAATACTTCTAAAGGAATTGCCACTTGTGTGAGTTTTTCAGCTAATATTACTGACTCTTCTTCTGTTGCTGCTACTGTCGTTTCTACTGGTTCAAAATTTATTTGCTCGTTTACACGGAGCTTTATCATTGCAGTATCAGCCATAAATGCACCTTCACAACTTGTACAATGCAGTTTTACTGAAAAGCACTGTTGAGTAAATCCGTGTTTGTGCGGGACTTGCTCATGAGCTATCTTCATTCATCCGCACATCTACCCGGCGATCGCTCTTGTGTATTGGCGCAGTCATCACTTGTTGATTAGCAACTTTTCAGTTCTTCTTACGAAAAATGGGACAGCAATTATCATAGATAAATATCTATGTTTTTATCTCAATTTTTCTATGATACTGCCTTAATGCTTAAAATCAGGATCTAAACTTAATCTTGAAATTCAGCGATTTTGGCACTAGATTAACTTCATGATTAAAATCAGGTTCTTCAGTTGAGTAGTACGTCGATATTACTTATTCTTTTTATTAGAGAAATTTCAATTCTTTATATAAAAACTTTTATTAAGAGAAATCAGAACAATTTTTATTGTTCCGACATTGATTTAGATATTTATTCTCAAGTACGCAATACCCATAATTTAGCCTTGAGAATAGTGTCTGTTTTGGGTTTTATTGGTGCTGTTCCCTTTTCTCAATGGTTTTTTCCTAGCATCTTAAAATTGATTGACGAAGCAATATGATGATACCTACTGAAGGGAATTTGTCCCAAAATCTTTTTTTGCCACAGAACACCCTTGATCTAGATTTAGACTCAGAGGAACTCCAGCTCATTGACGATTACTGTCAACAGACTGGTCGTACATACAATGAAGTTATTCAACAACTAGTGCAGCAATTTCTGACTTTACAAGAACCTACTTAAGGCAATTGAGCGGTTTCGGGCAGTAGTTGCTCAATTTTTTTCTGCTGGACTAACTTGTTGAGCAGTGGCATTCAGTGGGTTTATCTGTAGAGAACGAATCAACTCCCGGATGACATCTGTTGCTGGTCTTCCTGTTGTTTGACAATACTTCTCCAGTTTCTCCATTTCACTCGTTGCCAGATTGATGGTGATCCGCTTGACTGCCCATTTTTTATTCATTGCTGATCTCAAGTTCGGTAACGCTAGAATAAATAAACCCTAATTTCCAACAATGATAGAAACCTAATATTTGAAAACTGGAAAAATCATTAACCTTAACCAGAAGTAGGGAACATTACAATGGTTCAATTCGCACCAAAACTTTTAACTGTTGAAGATTTTATTGTTCATTATGGCGATAATGAACGCTGTGAATTAATTGATGGTGAATTAATTGAAATGGAACCAACAGGGCCACACGAGCAAGTAAGTGCTTTTATAGGGCGAAAATTAAATGTAGAAATTGACCGTCAAGAAATCTCATACTTTATTCCCCATCGGTGTTTAATTAAATTTTTAGGAACAAATACAGCTTTCCGCCCTGATATAATTGTACTAGACCAAACTCAACTATTTAATGAACCACTATGGCAGCAAGAACCTGTAATTACATCAGGAAACTCCATTAAGTGGATTGCTGAAGTTGTTAGTACAAATTGGCAAAATGACTATGCTCGTAAAGTTGAAGATTATGCTCTGTTAGGAATACCTGAATATTGGATTGTTGATTATCTGGGTATTGGTGGCAGAGAGTATATCGGCAAACCCAAACAACCAACAATCACAATTTGCACATTAGTAGAAGATGAATATCACAAACAATTGTTTCAAAATGATGAGCAACTCATTTCTTCAGTCTTTCCTAATTTGCAATTAACAGCACAACAAATATTTGCAGCCGGACAGTCTACTACTTAATTGTTTGAGCTTGTAACAAACAATATCTGCTATAGCCTTATGTAACGCTGCTGACCATTAGTAGTCAGTACAACCAGAGCTATCGTTTTCTGACACTTACTGTTCGACACAAAGTTTACAAGTAATTTTTATAGAAAAACTCTAAACACAGATTTCAAAAAAATTCATGTAATACTGATCTGGTAGAACAAACTTAACAGCTATTTTAAGTGATGCTATTAGAAAAATAGATAGCACAACTATTCCTCTATGAAAAAACTGCTTAAACGGATTTTGAAACTAATCAAGCAAATTTTTCAGCAGATATTAGATAATGAACAACCTACTGTTCCTTCCAGCAATCGCCCGTTAAAAACTCCTGCCATCACTCCTCCCATTCCCACTTTCGCTTCCCAGTGGGGGGATGCTCTGATACTCGTTTGTTCCCAGTGTGCAGCCGAGAAATTTTCTGACAGTTATCACCAAGTAAGATCAGGTACAACAGCTTCCGAAGAACTACAGAAATGGTTGAAATCTCGACTCAAATTAGATGGATTGTGGGGAAAATATCGAGTTGTGAGTACCAGTTGTTTAGGCGTTTGCCCAAAAGAAAGTGTTGCCGTTGTTTTGTATCATAATACAGTAGGACAACAATGCTTTATTATATCTAGTCATAGCGAACGAGAAATTTTCTACTCTTATATCAAACACATCAATCAGTGATGCCAGGGTAAATTTTCTTAGATAATTAGAAAGCCTTCTACCGTACCTGTAATAAAACTATCATCAAGTGAACGCCACAACAGGTTGGAAAATTCTCCGCCTTAAATCAGCTATGCTCGTTTTTTCCTCATTTGTATTTTTTTTATCAAAAATTAATTTAAATATGTTGTCAACTATTATTTTAACTAGCCAAATAAATTTAAATTCCAAGATTTTTAACGAATGAGTTTTGAACTGGTTTCTTTAAAACTACAGGTACGTCCAAATGATCTCGATAGTTTAGGTCATGTTAACAATGCTACTGTTTTAGAGTATTTAGAAACAGGACGTTGGGATTGGTTGAAACACCATAAGATAAATATCAAACAGAAAATTGTTCCAGTTGTAGCTCGAATTGAAGTTAATTATCGCAAGGAAATTATTCTGGAGGATGTGATTGTTAACACTAAGTTAGATCAATCAAATCAATCATCGCTCTACCAAGCCAATTTTTGGCAATCAATTGAAGTTATCAAAAAAGGGAATTCCTTAGTTGCTGTTGAAGCCCGTATTCAAGTAGTATTTATTGATTCCACAGAGCGCACTTTGCGAACGCTACAAGAATTTCTAGAAGGAGCGAGTAATTCAAATAACCGGACTTAGTAACATTATCCTAAATCTTCAATTAAATTTTGAAGATATTCTCGTGTTTCGGAAATGGTTAAATACAAGAGATTCCCCATACTATTCATTATTTCATATTCATCAAGAACAACATTGTTAGCATCTACGCTCGATCCTATTCCAAGAATTAGACCATTATCATAAGCTTTCTCTCCAAGTTCAGCTATTTCTAAAAGCAGAGATTTGTACTCAGGCTTTAGCTTTTGGTTTTGAATCATTTCGTTTAACCTGACTTCAAATTCTGTGAATGATTCATACTTATGGGTCATTATTTTAAATTATTTTTTAGGTGAGATTAAATCGGCTGCAACAACCTCTGCCACAATCTCGTGTAACGCTGCTGGTCATCCGTAGTCCGCACAGCCAAAGATACCGCTTTTTTTGAACCAACCACAATGGCTAATTTCCTGGCACGGGTTAAACCCGTATAAAAGAGATTACGTGACAGCATCATAAAATGCTGCATATATAGTGGCAGTATCACCACCGGATACTCCGAGCCTTGACTTTTATGGATTGACACAGCAAATGCCAATGTAATTTCGTTGAGATCGGCATAATCATACACCACAGCCCGTCCACCATACTCAACCGTCACCTCTTGTTCTTCAGTATCGATATTGTGGATGGTTCCCAAGTCACCGTTAAACACTTCTCTGTCATAGTCATTCATTTGCTGAATGACGCGATCTCCTACCCGCAGAGTCATTCCACTTCTGACAATCTCTGCCTTATCGGGACTAGGCGGATTTATCAATCCCTGCAACACCATATTCAGGTTGCGAGTCCCAACCAAACCCCGCGACATCGGGCAAAGTACCTGAACATCAGAGGCTCCATTAAAACCTAGCCTGGGAATAAATTCCGTAATCAACTCACAAATTGCTTGTACTCCGTGTTCTGGCTGATGTCCTCCACCATGCCACAGACAATCTGACACGGGATTATCACTAATCGGTTCCAGGTTTGGATAATCGCCCTGGTTAATTTGGTGTGCGGCGGTGACGATCTCACTCTGCTGGGCTTGACGAAATACTTGCGTTAGCTTCACCACTGGTACTTGCAGTGAAGTGATTAGGTCAGCCAGCACTTTGCCAGGGCCAACTGATGGCAATTGGTCGATGTCCCCAACTAATAATAGTTGCGCTCCCTCTGCTACAGCTTTAAACAGTGAGTGTGCCAGGAACAGGTCAAGCATCGATGCTTCATCCGCGATAATTGCTGTGTAGGGTAGGGGATTTTTGTTATCTCGCTTGAAACCCATAGTCTTGGGATCAAATTCTAACAGGCGATGTATGGTTTTTGCTTCCAGACCCGTCATTTCTGATAACCGTTGTGCTGCCCTTCCTGTTGGTGCAGCCAGAGCGATTGTTTTGCCCATTGCTTTCCACAAGCTGACGATGGTGTGGGTCGTAAACGTCTTGCCTACTCCCGGCCCACCAGTCAACACCATTACGGGCGAATAGGCTGCTTTCTCTACCGCTTGCTGCTGTTGTGGCGATAGTTGGATTTTGCGGCTAACCATAAAACGCTCTATCCAAGCATGAACACGCGGTATATCCTGTACTATTGGTTGGCTCAAGCGTCGAGATATCATCTGTGCCAAGTTCGTCTCCGTATGGAAAAACGTTGGTTTAAAGCACAGTAGTAGCTTTTCACCATCATTGCCCCGCACGATTTCTCTGATTAATTCTTCTTTCGCGCCCATCTGTTTCATGATTTCAGCGATCGCCAATTCGGTTGGCTGATGGTCATCTGTTGTTAACAGTTTGGTGACTTTCTCGATTAGTTCTGGCTGTGGCAGGTAACAGTGTCCATCTTCGGCTGCTTCACTTAATGCGTGGATTATGCCAGCACAATATCTAAATTGGGAGTCTGTTGGTACGCCTAAGTTCCGTGCAATCTTGTCGGCGGTGAGAAACCCTATTCCGTAGATGTCGGTTGCTAGTTGATAAGGGTTAGAAGTAACTGTGGCGATCGCATTGTCTTGGTACTGCTTATAAATTTTGACTGCATAAGTTGTTGACACCCCGTGGGTTTGCAGAAACACCATCACTTCCTTGATCGCCTTCTGCGTCTCCCAGGCATTTTTTATCAGCTTGATCCGCTTTTTGGCAATGCCCTGAACTTCAATGAGTCGGTCAATCTGATTTTCGATGATGTCGAGTGTTTCTAAACCAAAATGTGCAACGATGCGTTTGGCTGTGACTGGGCCAACTCCTTTGATCAGCCCACTGCCTAAATACTTCTCAATTCCGGTTAGGGTTGCTGGTTTAGTTTCTTTGTAATTGGTGACTTGGAATTGTGGCCCATATTGCGGATGTTCTCGCCAGAAGCCCGTTAGCTGTAGCGTCTGCCCTGGTTGGATATTGGCAAAACTGCCGACAATTGTGGTGAGGTCGGTAAAACGTGAACGAGTTAAACGCGCTACGGTATACCCCGATTCCTCAGAATGAAAGGTCAGGCGTTCTACTACCCCTGAGATCGTTTCGTACTGCGGGGTGGCATTTAATTGTTGAGTAGCTGGAGTTAGGGGCGTGGACATTGGTTTTCAAAAATGCCGCACATTATTTTAAGTCGGAAAATAAGTTTTTTACAGTACATAAATACTATCTTTAACCACATCCAAGTGACAAGCATCTTGAGATATCAAACTAAAATCACCAAAAAATTACACAATTTTTGATACATTAATTTTTAAATACTAGTTACGCTGCAAAATCCACAGGCATTACGGCAATGCAAGTTCTTCATGGCACCTGGATACCAGACCAAACAAATAAATTTATCCAATCTGGTTCTTTTTATCTGTGGATAGAAACTTCTTTAGTTCAACAAAGTCGTACTAAACAGCAGATTCATCCTAGACATTTACCACAAGAAGAATTAATCAGTTTCTTAGTGCAGAATCTGGGATTTAAAGAGACACCTGTACAATTAAAAGAACGCATCTCTACCAAATATTTTGCGCTTCCGACTGTCAATAATCAACCCATTCCTTCACCAGAATTAATTAAGTATTTAGAGTTTGAGTTTCCTGAAAGTTACGAAGATTTCCAATGCTGGAACGTCATCTGCTATGAAACAGTAATCTCGGTTAAAGGCAGAAAGTTAATCAATATTGTCAAACTTCTTCAGGATATTCATTTTTTGGCACTTTATAATGCAAATGAATTCCAAATTGGCTCAGATTTACTATTCTGGTATCATTACACGCAAGCATTTAGACAAATCATCTTCAAAGACCAATATATTCCGGCATTAAAATATCGACCCTTAGCAGCACTTAAGGATAAAACACGCAAGAATAAAAGTAAAGACTTATCCTCAAAACAATTTGAGATATATGCTACTTGGGAAATTATTTCTGAGCAATATGAAGCAAATATTCAAAAATATATTGAGTATATGCCACTTCTTTGCACAGCAGGTAATCATCATCAAGAGCAACAAATAGAATTTTTCGACAAAGAAACACTTTTACGGCATTTCTCCGAATCTCTTCTCCAAAATCTAGTAAATCACACAATTTCCACAGCCGCCTTTGATAAACAAATAGCAGATTCTTTGATTTACTATTGTCTGAATCAAGACAAATATAATCCCTTAAAGACAGAAACTTCTTTACTCCAATACCAACAGTGGTTGGCATGGAAAAACAGAATTCAGCACACTCAATCTAACTTACCCTTCCATCTATGCTTTCAGTTGCATTCTCCAACTGCCCAAGATATGGATAATTGGCAGATTCAATTTTTGGTATCTAGCAAACAAGACCCTTCCTTGAAGATGGCATTGGCAGAATACTGGCTGATGAATCAAAAAAGCAAAGCAAGTGTTCACAAACAGTATGGTCAAGATTTTGAAACTAATTTACTACTGAATCTAGGCTATGCTGCCCGGATGTATCCCAAGCTTTGGCAAGGATTAGAAACAGAGTGTCCCATCGGAATGCAGCTGACTTTGGATGAAGCATTTGGTTTCCTCAAGGAAAGTGCTTGGGTATTAGAGGATTCAGGTTTTAAAATTATTGTCCCAGCTTGGTACACTCCTGCTGGTCGCCGTCGCGCTAAGATTCGCCTGAAAGCATCAACAAAGAAATTAGCTTCCACTAAGGGTGAAACCAAAAGCTATTTTGATTTGAATTCATTGGTGCAGTATCAGTATGAATTAGCTATTGGCGATACTACGGTTACACCACAAGAATGGGAACAACTAGTGAATACTAAGGCTCCCTTAGTGCATTTTCGCGGTCAATGGATGGAATTAGACCGAGATAAAATGCAGCAATTACTCCAATTTTGGGACTTCCACGGTTCGGAGCAACCGCAGATGACTTTGCTGGAGTTCATACAACGTACTGCCGAAGCTGGAGATGATTGGGAAATTGAACATGACCAAGCCTTAGCAGAAGTTATGTCCAAACTGCAAGATAAAAGTCAGTTAGAGCCAATTTCACAACATTTAAGTCTGCAAGGTACTCTGCGAGAATATCAAAAGCGGGGGGTTTCTTGGCTGCAATATTTGGAAAAATTAGGCTTGAATGGTTGTTTAGCAGATGATATGGGATTGGGAAAGTCCGTACAGGTGATTGCTTTATTAGTTCACCAGAAAGATGCAAAACAACATCATTTACCAACACTACTAATTGCACCCACTTCCGTTGTTGGCAATTGGCATAAAGAAATTGCCAAGTTTGCTCCTCATTTAAAAACTCTTGTACATCATGGCAGCACTCGCTTAACTGACTCTGCCGATTTTCAAGCGGCTTGCCAACAGTATGATGTAGTGATTAGCTCGTTTACTCTAGCTCGCAAAGATGAAAAACTCTTCAACAGTGTCAAATGGCAACGTTTGGTAGTGGATGAGGCGCAAAATATTAAAAATCCAAAGGCGGCACAGACTAAAGCTATTGTGAAAATCTCTGCCAAACATCGCCTAGCTTTGACGGGTACTCCTGTGGAAAACCGTTTACTTGATTTGTGGTCAATTTTTAACTTTCTCAATCCTGGGTATTTGGGTAAAGAAGCACAATTTCGCAAGTCTTTTGAAATCCCCATTCAAAAAGATAATGATAAAGTAAAGTCAACTACACTCAAGAAATTAGTAGAACCTTTAATATTACGGCGAGTGAAAACTGACCAATCGATTATCAGCGACTTGCCCGATAAAGTTGAACAAAAACTTTATACTAATCTTACCAAAGAGCAAGCATCACTGTATGAGGTTGTAGTTAAAGATGTCGAAGAACAATTACAAAAAGCCGAAGGGATTCAACGTAAGGGATTAATTCTCTCCACCTTGATGAAGCTGAAGCAAATTTGTAATCATCCAGGTCAATTTCTTCAAGATGGGAGTGAATTTTTGCCAGAGCGATCGCATAAACTCTCTCGTCTGGTTGAAATGGTAGATGAGGCTATGTCTGAAGGAGAAAGTCTCCTAATATTTAGTCAATTTACCGAAATTTGCGAACAGATTGAAAAGTATCTCAAACATAACCTGCATTGTAATACTTACTATTTGCATGGGGGTACTCCTCGCCAGCGTCGAGAGCAAATGATTAGTGAATTTCAAGACCCTGAAACAGAACCATCTGTATTTGTGCTTTCTTTAAAAGCTGGTGGTGTTGGTATTACTCTGACTAAAGCTAATCATGTCTTTCACTTCGACCGTTGGTGGAACCCCGCAGTTGAAGACCAAGCTACTGACCGCGCTTTTCGCATTGGTCAAAAAAAGAATGTTTTCGTACATAAATTTGTAGCCATTGGCACTTTAGAAGAACGTATTGATCAAATGATTGAAGATAAAAAGAAACTTTCTTCAATGGTTGTTGGTAGTGATGAATCTTGGCTGACTGAATTAGATAATGATGCTTTTAAACAACTTATTGCCTTGAATAAAACTACTATTTTGGAGTGAATATTATGGCTAAATTTAGTCGCACTTGGTGGGGTGAGCGTTTTATTAAAGCCTTAGAAGGTTTTACTGACGATAACCGACTTCAACGCGGACGTTCTTATGCTCGTGGTGGTAAAGTCAAGAGTTTTGAAATTGAACTCAATAAAATTACTGCTAAAGTTAAAGGCTCTATTAATCCTTACTTTGGAGTTTATAAAGAGCCAACATACAACATAGTCATTGAAATTACACCTATTCCCAAAACCCGATGGAATGAAGCTATTCCCAAAATTGCTTCTAAAGCCAGTATTGTTTCTCGATTGCTACTCAATGAAGTTCCCGAAAATATTGAAGAGACTTTTTCTCAAATAGGCTTACATTTATTACCTCATAGTAGCAAAGATTTTAAAACTAAATGCTCTTGTCCTGATTATGCTAATCCCTGTAAGCACATTGCTGGTGTCTATTATCTGGTAGCTTCTCAACTAGATGCCAATCCATTTTTATTATTTGAACTGCGCGGACTCTCTAAAGCAGAACTTCAAGCGAAATTAGCGACTTCACCCTTGGGCAAAGCTCTATCAACATCCCTTGAACAGCCCGAAGAGGTTAACATACAACCGAGTGAATCTTTCTATACAAGAGTAGAAAAGCGGACTGTTAATCAAAAACCGAATCTTCGGGAGTTTTGGCTAGGTAGTACGCGATTGCCCTCAACTATTGAAGCCGCAAATGACAGTGGTATTCCAGCAATTTTAATTAAGAAGGAAGGAGATTTCCCTGCTTTCTGGCAAAAAGATAGTTCCTTTATTGAAACTATGGAGGAGCTTTATCAACGTGTTAAGACTAAAAATCAACACTTGATTTAATTTACAAATCAAAATCGAGAGAAAATGTTTCATTGCCAGAATCCTCTTGTTCAGAGTAAGTTGATATACTACTAACAGGCTGTTGGGATGCTCCCGAATTAAGCTCTATTCCGTTGAAATCGGACGTATAAGCTATTGATTGCTGTGTAGTTAACACTCCTTTTTTGAATGCAAAATAGCAATCGATAATGAAATGAATAGTTTCCACATAGCTTTTGTCTAATTGTTTAGCCTCTGCTAGTATGCGTTGACGATAACTATTTCTAATGCGTACTTTGTCTAAGACATCATCTTGATTATTGAGCATGGTTTTGTTCTCCTGGGTTTTTAAGAATTTTTGTTGACTATTGCTTTGGCCATCTCCAATAGCCCGACTGCATTAGCCTCTACTGGATTGTCCAGGACTTTAAACCCATTTTTCTCTAAAAGCTTTTTAAACCCCGGCAATAGACAGCCACCACCAATTGCCCAAATTTCATCACCTTGGTGTTTGGCATCGAGCGCCATACCTACTACTTTTTTCAAATACTTCTCATACCAATCTTTAAAACAAGCTGTGTACACATCTTTAATATCAATGTCACGGCTATATCTGGTGTGTCCCATCTCCAGGGCATACCGTACTTTCGATGGATCTCCTAGCTTGCCGCCATTGAGATGTTTCATTTTTTGGGCAATTTCATCGATGAGAACTTCTACACCCACAGGGTAAGGAGTGTGTACTTCCCGCTTGCCTTGGGTGTATCGAGAATATAGTGTTGTGCCATTACCAAAGTCGATAACTGTTAATTTCTTCGGTAATGCTTGGCCAAACAATGCCCCCATTCCTTCGGGAACAACTTTTAGCACTTCTACCTTGACTTCTGAGGGTTTGCCTGCGAGTGTCGCTTGATATTCTCCATTGAGTACTTGGGTTAAGTCTTTTGCTAGAGCGACATCATGCAAGCTGACGACTAACTTTAAATGCCATGCTTTGCGGTGTGGCAAATGTGCTAATGCTCCGAGCAACGTTCTCAGGGCATTCTTTACCTTATTATCATTGCTATCTGTGTTGCGTTCAAAATGATCTCCGGCACGAAAAGCGGATTCTCCAACTGTGTATGCTGTCCCGTTAAATTCCACTCTACCTGGAACGTCTTCCATGTCTACTGTGGAAATGTAGCTGGGGACTCTTACAACATCAAAGCCATCGACTAACAGCTTCAGGCTGCCATAACCGTTATCAAATCCTGCGGGGAAAATTTTTTGCAGTGCGTGGATGTTTGTCATGTCGCTTTGCTCCAATTCAAAAAAGTCATTGATGTTAATTGCGGCATAAAATCAGGGCTTTTTGAGGATACCCTAAATGGGGGTCAAATGTAACCTATATGACCCCCATTTAGCCCCCATCTGTGAATTTTAATTGTTGGGGGTTATATGACCCCTATTTGACCCCTATTTGTAGTTTTGGATTTTTTATTAACGGTACTGATTTTTAGTAATTTTAAAAAATTGATTTGGGGAACAAATAATTTTAGCTTGAACAGCAAGAAGCCTCACACTTACCGCGATAGCGGAAGTGTTGAGATGAATTGCGCGTGAGTTGACGACAGTTTCCCGACGGCAGTTGCTAACATGGTAAGCAGTCAATACAATATCCTCAAAATGTCAAAATTGCTGATAATTCTGTAGGTCTTCCAAAAATAGGAGATGTAACAGCAATCATTCATAGACCCATTGAGGGGAAAGTTAAGACTGTAACCATATCCAAAAACTGCTCTAATCAATACTTTGCGGCTATTCTTTTTGATGATGGTAAAGAAAAACCAGAATTAAATACAGAAGGTAAAGCGATAGGTATTGACTTGGGATTAACCCACTTTGCTGTTACCAGTGATGGTTCAAAGTTTGACAATCCTAAAATACTCAATAAGCATGAGAAGAATTTAAAACTTAAACAACGGCAACTATCTAAGAAGCAGAAAGGTTCTAACAACCGTGTTAAAGCTCGAAAGAAAGTTGCTAGAGTTCACAGAAAAATAACTAACTGCCGTGAGGATTTTCTGCTGCTTTCACTACACCCTACCCCCTATACCCTACACTCTGCTCTTGATAGGTGATATGGCGCACAAATTATTGCGTGATGGCAAACTTTAGGGATACACAAGAAAGTTTCCCTTATGCTTCACAGAATATTATTTGCCAATATAAGCAGCAGTTAAGGCTTATCAAATTATTACTTGCCCACTGGTTCAGCCTTTTCTACCGAGTCATCATTTAATCCAAAAGTTAATTCCAAAGGAGTGCGGGACGGGTACGCCTTCACTACCTGCCGATAAACATCATAATTAGTAGGTAGCGTTTTCTGTTGCTCACCTGCTCCATAAGTAATTTGATATTTTACCGTTTTCTGTAGTTCTGGTTTGCCTGCTTCTTCTTGAGGTTTTTTGCGTTGTTCTACTTCATCAATGCTTGGGCGTAGTGGCACAATTGGCCACCATAGTCCTTGATCGTCCGGGCCGATAACTGCTCCTGCTGGTTTCAATCCATTCCGATTGAGTACTGATGCAGTGCCAAATTTTTCAATCCTTGGCTGTGGTGCATTAGTTAAGTTATTGGCATACTTTACTTGCCAGATATAACTGGTAAGTGCTGTCGCTTCGTACTGCTCAACACTCGTGGTGCTACAACTTGTCAGGCTCAGGGCTGTTAGTACAATTAACGGTGCAGTTAAACAGGTTAACTTTGGCATTATATTTCTTTCTAATAATTCTGAATTGAATCTTTGTAGCATCATCACAACTAAAGTTAAGGTATCGCTGTGTCGATAGTACCTTTCCTGTAGTTAACTTGATTGCAATCTTACCGCAGATAGGGCATTCAACGTTCACCAGAGCAATGGAAGGCTATACTTTGGAATCTCCCATTATTGGTTCTTCCTTAAACTCGCTAATTATTACCTATTGACAGAGAGAACATTCAAAAATTCCATTCTATTGGTTGAGCGCAGTCTAGAAATTTTTTGTACCAAAACTTTTCTGGAGACTCTGGTTTTTGAGTTCTATGTTTTGATGCTCTGGGTAGTTTAGGCTGTTGCTCTGGATTAGTGATCGGGGAGAACGATCGCCACTTCACTGTTCGGCTGCCCCCATTCATTAGAAGTGGAGACAGGCTGATATTCTGAGCATAAATCTGTTTGGTTATCAGCAAAAATTGGGTTAGATTATGGCTTAGTTTGAATAGTTAGCTGTTGTTTCAGTGGTTTAGATGATCATTTATTAGATTTCATAAAAACTTTTGAAACAGTCAGCTTGACTAAGTTAGCTGAATACAAGCCTAAGCTGATGTGCATTTAAACTGGGATTTTTGAGAGCTATACTCCTTGCTGTGTCGAGATTGCCCGCTCAATTTTAATGCTGAACAGCTTATTAGCGAATGCAAGTAAGAAATTAGGATTTAATTCAATTATTCTCTTGCTTATGTTGACCCAAAACATTTTGGGTCAATTATTTTTCAGAAATTCTTCTATTTGAAATAATAAGCTTTCAGCTTTTTGAAGCTGTTCTGGATTGTTTTCTATTTTCTTTAACGACTTTCTAAATTCTTTGTAAGTCAAGTCTAGGCGACTTTGTATTGAATCTTGTGAATTTGGCTTATGAGATTGAGTGAGCTTCTTGATTTCTGCAAGTGGCAGTTTATTAACGATAGCTTTCTCTAACAACTGTTGTCTAATTTTAGGTTCTTTTATTTTGGCAATTTCTAAACCTTTGGTATATTCAATTTTTCCTTGACGCACGGCTTCTAAAATTTCTTGGGGTTTTTTCAGCAAGGGTAATCTACTTTTAACAAAAGATTCCCAACTGATTCCGCCAAAGAAATCAAATACAGTTTGGATAATTTCATACTGAGGATGAGCTAAAACACTATCTATACCTGAGCGACGCTTAAGATTGTCCATCTGGTACAGCAAACTTACTGCTTCTTCAACAGTCCCTTCGATACTTATAGCAAGAAGTTTAAGAATCGCATCTAAATCTTCTAATGCACTAAAATCTCGACGATTTTTATTTTCTGCAAGTGAAGCTTTGAACGCTTCAAGATCATTCCAGTTGAATATTCGTACAGGCAACGGATCGATTTCGGCAAACTCAGAACCATGATAACGGCGTTTCCCTGCAACAAGCTCGTATTCATCACCATTACCATTTTTAAGGGGACGAACCCATAAGGGAGAATGAATACCATTTGGTTTTAAGTCATTTAATGCCCAGGCTTCTAATTCTTCTGGATCGTAGTAGTACCGTACAGGTTGGCCATCTGGCACAAAACTAAAGGTCAAATGAATTTGGCTACGTTTTACCCATACTACTGAAGAGTCTTGGTTTAAATCACCTTGATTTACAGCGTTCTCTTCCTTTTCTGGAGTAAAGTTTAAAATTTGCTTTAAATTAGCAACTCTTTGATTGGTTGTAGCTTTGCCAGTGCCTTCCAGTCTTCCCATGCTTTTTTTCCTCCTCTTTTAATTTCATACACTGGTTTTCCCTCAGCAGCAGCGTGTTCATAAACTTTTAAACGCTGGATTCCTTGCTCCAATACAGGTAAGCCTTGCTCTTTAAGCGTCTGAAAAGCAATTTCCCCGTCTGGCTCTGATGAGGGAGGCATCACAGTCAGTAAAACATAAAATTTTGTTTTTGCAGGGAAACTTTGAACCATCATATTCAAAGCACTAATTGAAAGAGCAGACGGAGTTGTAATAGCCAATAATAAATCACATCCATCAACCAGCTCTTTGATTTCTTCTGACGTTGGTCTTGCTGGTGTATCAATAACAATAAAATCAAATTTTTCTTTTGCCATTAGGCGATTAGCTGTGTTCTCTGTAGCAACTTTGAAAGGAAGTTGATCGCGAGAACTCCAAACTGTGGCTGAACGGTTAGGATCGTAGTCAATAAGTAAAACCTTATATCCTTCCGCCGCGAACAAGCAAGACAAACAAATTGCTGAAGTAGTTTTACCCACCCCTCCTTTGAAGGAAGTTAGCGTTACAAACTTAGTAGTCAAGGTTATGTTCCCATTACTTGTTAGTTGTAATTGAACAAGAATTTTATCTTGCTCTGCCCCAATTTTTAGCTAAATTAGAAATATTTTATTTTGACCCAAAATGTTTTGGGTCAGCTTAAAAACTTAAGCATATTTGATACTTAACCCGTATAGCAAGTTTTTTTTTATTTTCTTACTGCATATTACGGATTAAGTAAAATACTATAGCAGTCAGATGATTGGTCATGTTTATCTACGTGTTGCGGATGTAGATGCCGTTTTTCCCAGATCAGCAGCTAGTTCTGACAAGACTGGCTGATGATGTAGCCTCAATTCGAGAGCTTCTTTGTGTTGATTTATTACCATCATCTGCTGCACCTGCCGCACCAAAGTAATTTCTTGTTCTGGTGTCAGCATAGGATATTTAGCGATCTCTTGTAGGTATATGCCTACGCTATCTGGCTGAAAGGACATTCTTTCTATTTCTCTAAAAGCCTGAAATCACTTTATCGGTATCAAATCTTAAAATAAGATGTACTTTACAGTTGGCAAAAATTGGGCGTTTTTCGACTATTTCCTCTAATTTCTACAATAATACGACCTACTTTTTGATTGACAATTGGTTCAACTAATCACGTATAGACGGACTCTGTTTGTATAGTATAATTGTACTGCTAACGATTAAAATCGTCCTAAGCAAATTACACTCAATGCTTCTGGTATGCCATTATCCAGAAGCATTTTGCTTATCTCAGCGATCGCCTTACGAAGACTTTTGAAAATCCACATCACTGCGATAAACCTTAGCCCTGGGCTTACCTTTCTTAGCAGGCGCAGCAACAGAAGACTTTTTAGGTGGCCCTGGAGGACGACAGGTTTCGCAATACAGAGGGCGTGGGCCATACGTCTCACGAGAAGTTGTTTGTTCGCACTGCTTACAGACGAAGTTGAATGTGCGCGTGTGGATCTGACGCTTGTGCGCTCGGACTGTGTACTCTTTTACTTGAATTTCTTTACTTGCCATTGTTTAGCTTAGTTGGAAGTTGTTCAGCACCAATCTGAATCTTAGCCTTTCTCATCAGATTTTTTAGCCTAATTGCCTAGTTATCACTAGAGGTCTGTTGGGCATTCTCACCCTTTAGCTACACCTAATTTGAGAACGAGTATCAGGCTTCTATAAATCCAATTCTTCAAAGGAGAATTTGTGCCTAATACTCTGCCAAGAGAACTTTGTGTGGTGGCAGGCAGGGGGGGAGGAATTTTCTCCTCCTGCACCAACTCTCCCCCCGCGATAAGATTGCTCGACCTACATGGCAATTTTGGGTTGGTAAACTACTAGCGTCTAATAACCTGATTTGTATCGGTAGGATGATGCTGACTATTACAAGCCATTGAGACAATATCAAACGAAAGAACCTGAACGACCGATGGCTAATTTAGTTTTCCACGAAGCTGTACAAAAATTATGAACTCCCACCCAATCTTGCTATATTTTGATGACGGGAAGGGCAGAGCAGAATTACCGCGTCTCATTTTTGTCTATGGCGATGTCCCATTTGAAGACAGAGTGATATCCCTTCACGAATACAAGCTTTTACGGGATAGTGGAAAACTCCCTTTCGATCAGCTCCCTACTCTCCAATTGGGCGATACCATGATTGCTCAATCATGTGCGCTCGCTCGTTACGCGGCGCGAGAAGCTGGAATATACCCTTTAGACAAGGTACAGGCAGCCAAATCAGATATGGTGGTCGATGCTTGGAGAGATTTGCTGGATCTTCTGTATGGGTGCTATGTTGACCGGATTGTGGAGAATGGTCATCTGCTCATGAAAATGAGGCAAGCATCGCTGAGGGTGGAACGGCTAGATCAGTTTTTCTCCGTGACTGTGCCTATGCACCTGGGCAGGTTTGAGCAGATGATAGCAGATAATCCAAAATCTCCATTCCTTGTCGGGTCATCACTGACGTGGGCTGATCTGGCGGTGTTTGACATTTTGTACACCTTGGATATATCTGCAAACCTTTGGAGAACTCCATCTACATTCTTTTACATCCCGGAGCCGAATGGCCCTTATCAGCCTCCAAAAAAACTGCTGGAACTATATCCAAAGCTTGAGGTGCTAAAAAAGACAATCAGTGAAATACCTCATATTGCTGCTTGGCTTCAGGCTCATCCTTATTAAAAATAATCTCTGAATGCAGGGCAACTATCTTTGTCATCATTGGTGCGCTCGCTTATAAGCAAGACGGGCATCATATCAGAACTAGTTCTTCACCAACCCAAAATTGTCTTATAGGTTGAGCAATCTTATCGCAGGGGGAGAGAAAATTCCTCCCCTGCCTGCCACCTCGCAAAATTCTCTTGGCAGCTACTAAATCTTCTGCTACTGACTAATTTCTCATAAGCTTACAGTTCAAACGCTTCGCTAGTTGCCATTGAAAACTCTCTCGTACTTCAGGAGAACAACAATGGATATTCAATCAATCTTGTCTTTGACAATTCAAGTTATTTTCATGGGCTTCGTTAGCCTTATATTCGTAGACTTCGCAAACGGCTTCTTCTGGCTACCTTATTCATATTCTGCGATTGCACCCGTCGCTACAAATTCTGGGGCGATCGCAGCAACACCCCATACTGTACCTACACTCTTGCCAATCGTCGCACCAGAATCAGAGCTACAGTTCGCGCAACTGCCTAGCCCTTGGGATCTTGACACAGACATTACACCAAACTCAATCCCACAGCCCGTTGTACTTGAGTTTCCTACCTTAAAACTGCTACCACCAGTAATTTCTGTTGTTAAACCGAAAGCTAAGGCAACTACCAAATCTACAAAATCCACTCAACCAAAATCTACCAAAACCAGCAAAACCAGTAAGCCCAAAACTGCGGTAACACCTCGGAAGTCTCGCAAAAAAGCTGCGGCTTAGTTCCACAATCCCCTTATAGAGTCGAGCGAACGCTTGTAATAACTGCGTTCGCTCAAATTGTCATTTCAAAAATTAGAACTATGCAAGCGGCGCACTGTGCTTTAGTCGTGGCTCTCCAGTACGCTCCAGTTGACCCAGAATTTGCAGTTGCTAGAGAGCATTTGCAACGGGCGATCGCTTTATCTGGAGAATATCACCAGCTTTTTTGGAGCATATTCTGGAACACTTCGCCGGAACGAGTTAAAAGACGAATTCGCTCACAATGCAACCAACTGGCATTCGATACTTATTCGCACATGGTTGATTGTGCTGTGTTGGTAAACGAATATGCTGCGGCTCAAACATCTGCTGGTATCCCCGAACCGAAACAGTGGCGAGAATTCTTACTCAACCTGGAATGTGCCTTTGATTGGATTGAGCGTGAGCATCCACGAGAAATCGACTTCAAGCAATTAAGTCTAATTTGATTGCTTTGTTCAGTCTTCAGCATCAGCTACGCCGAATTTTTGTGAAATTTATATCTATATAATAGTCATGGTCAGCCAAATCGTTACACAGGGTTGCCTATTCGACCTGCAAACCGTTTTAGATTACGGGCAGTCAATCCTCAACGTTGCTCAAGAACTCGCTAAATCACTAACTGATCATCGCCCTATTGCTACAAAAACTATTCAATCGCAGATGAATCGCCACTTTCACGGCACTGCGGCTGAGGGTAAGTGGTTGTGGAAGGATGCGTATGAGGCTGTTGAAGTTGCATTAATCTTGTACCTGCGACAAAACCCATTATCAGAAAATCCCTTGGAGCAATTGCAACTGCTCGAATCCCTTTGCCCCACACACACCCGCCGCAGCGAGAAACAATTGCAACTCCAGCAGTTTTCAACTCCAATACCACTGGCGTACTTGGTGGCATTGGCTGGACAAGTGACTAACAACGATTTAGTGCTTGAGCCAAGTGCTGGTACTGGGATTCTGGCTCAGTTTGCTAAACTGTACGGTGCAAGTTTGATGCTGAATGAACTTTCACCCGATAGAACCAAAATTCTCCGACGGCTGTTTCCTGGTACTCCACTGTTCTCTGTTAACGCCGAGCAGATTAACGATTATTTGGCAGGAAAGACTCAGCCCTCAGTGGTGTTGATGAACCCGCCGTTTTCCTCATCTCCAAGAATCGGCGATCGCAATCCCGACGCAACTCCTCGGCATATCAACTCAGCACTACAAAAGCTGGCGGACGGTGGGCGATTGGTGACAATCTCCGCTAACTGGTTCTCTCCTAATAATCCCACTTGGCGCGAAACTTTCGTTAGGTGGCAGGAGAAATCCAGCGTGGTGCTTTCGGTCGGGGTCAGTGGTCAAGCTTACGCCAAGCATGGGACAACAATCGAAACCCGAATTACCGTTATTGATAAAGTCCCAGCATCTAACCCCGGCGACATTCCTTGCATTCGAGAAACCCTGGACTTGCCTGAAATACTGGCGTTGATTGAGCAGTTGCCTGGGCGTTCGCAATGGAATGTTGCAACTATGAAAGCTGCTGTCGTTGCAACGAAGGTTGTTAAACTGCCGACAAAGCGTACAGTGGTAGCTCAACCAGAACCCCCCGCAGAAATTCCCGATGTAGTAGTTCTGGAGTATGAAGTAGTCGAGTGGGTTGCCAATGAGGGTTTAAAGGATACTCTCTATGAAACCTACCGACCACAACGCATCAGAATCAAAGACGCTTTACCCCATCCCTCATTACTTTGTGAAAGTGCGGCTTTAGCATTAGTATCCCCACCACCACCATCTTACAAACCACATCTGCCACAAAACATTGTTACTCAAGGCTTGTTGTCAGAGGCACAGCTTGAGAGCGTGATTTACGCGGGTCAAGCGCACTCTGAGTTTCTCTCCGGGTCTTATATTGTGGACGATTCGTGGGATAATGTGAATGTAGCGGCAAATAATGAAGAAAATGCTGTAAAATTCCGTCGTGGCTGGTTTTTGGGCGATGGGACGGGTGCTGGCAAGGGTAGACAGTGCGCGGGAATCATCCTCGACAACTGGTGTCAGGGTCGAAGAAAAGCCATCTGGATATCCAAAAGTGCCACACTCATAGAAGATGCCCGACGAGATTGGTATGCGCTGGGTGGTAGTGAACGAGATATTATCGACCTCTCGAAAATCAAATTAGGTGAGCCAATCCCATTCACTCAAGGTGTTCTATTCTGCACATACTCAACTCTGCGCTCACAAACGAACGGTAAAAGTCGGCTCAAACAAATCGTTGAGTGGGCTGGTAAAGACTTTGAGGGTGCGATCGCTTTCGATGAATGCCACGCAATGGGCAATGCGATGGCCGTTGAAGGTAAACTCGGTATGATTGCAGCATCTCAGCAGGGTGTTGTTGGGCTTCGACTCCAAAATGCTCTGCCTGGGGCGCGAGTTGTGTACGTGTCAGCCACCGGCGCAACCAAAGTCTCAAACTTGTCTTATGCAAACCGTCTCGGACTCTGGCAGACTGGAGACTTCCCATTCACAAACCGTGAGGATTTCGTTGAATCTATCTCTGTCGGCGGCATTGCGGCGATGGAGGTGGTGGCACGGGATTTGAAGGCACTCGGTTTGTATTTGGCGCGATCGCTTTCCTTCGATGGCGTTGAATATCAGACTCTCGAAATCGAACTAACGCCGACGCAGGAACGGATTTACAATAGTTACTCAGACGCTTTCCAGGTGATTCATAATAACCTAGAGAAAGCACTGAAAGCTTGTAACATTGCTGGTGCTAAAACTTACAACCGTGCTGCTAAGATGTCAGCCAAATCACAGTTTGAAAGTCATAAACAACGCTTCTTTAACCATCTTCTCACGGGTATGAAATGCCCCACTCTTATCAAAGCGATTGAGAATGATTTGGCTGCTGGTAATGCGGTTGTTGTGCAAATCGTCTCCACCAACGAAGAGTTATTGAAGCGACGGCTTGATGAGGTTCAGGCTGAAGAATGGAAGGATCTTAACCTTGATTTAACACCCCGTGAGTATGTTCTTGACTACTTAGTTAGTGCCTTTCCCGTACACTTGCATTCCATCCACTCCGGCGAAGATGGCGAGGAGCGTTCCGAACCTGCCTTTGACGCTGACGGTTCTCCTGTGATCTCTCAAGAAGCTGTGGCTTTACGTGATGCTCTGGTTGACCAACTGGCCAGCCTTGACCCCATCCCCGGCGCACTAGAACAATTGCTGTGGCACTTTGGTCACAAACAAGTGGCTGAAGTGACTGGTCGTAGCAAACGAGTCCTGAAAGATGAATCTGGTCGCTTATTTGTAGATTCACGCGGTTCCGGTGCTAATATTGCCGAAACTACTGCTTTTATGAACGGCGACAAGCAAATCCTCATCTTCTCTGATGCTGGCGGTACTGGCAGAAGCTATCATGCTGACTTGAACGCGGTTAATCGTAGAAGGCGATCGCATTACCTTCTCGAAGCCGGTTGGAGGGCTGACAATGCTATTCAGGGTTTGGGGCGGAGTCATCGTACTAACCAAGCATCAGCACCAGTGTTCAGACCAGTCACGACAAATGTGCGCGGGGAACGCAGGTTTATCAGCACAATTGCTCGACGGCTGGACAGTTTGGGTGCTTTAACTCGCGGTCAACGGCAAACTGGGGGCAATGGTATTTTTGATACTAAGGATAACCTGGAGTCGCAATATGCCGAACGTGCGCTGTACGAGTTATTTCGGCAAATTTACCAAGGTCGGTTTTATGAAATTTCTTTGGGAAGTTTTGAAACAATGACCGGACTCAGCTTAACCTCTCATGAGGGCGGAATGAAGATAGACCTTCCACCCCTGCGTCAATTCCTCAATCGGCTGCTGGCTTTGAGGATTGATATGCAAAACTTGATTTTCGAGCGTTTTGAGTTGTTGCTTTCTCAGCAGATTGAAGCAGCACAAGCGGCTGGTGTCTATGAAGTCGGTGTTGAAACACTCCGAGCAGAACGGTTTACTGTTGAGAGCCAGGAAACTGTGTACACTCATCCTGCCACTGGTAGCGCAACAAGCTATTTGAAGGTAGAACGAACTCAGAAAAACAACATCAGAACTGCTGAGGAAATGCTGGAGTTTGCCACTCAATATCAGGGGAGACTGATGGTAAATACCAAGTCGGGAAATGCTGCTGTGTCAATTCCAACACACAGTATCTTCGACAGTGACGGTGGTGTTATTCCACGGGTTTTGTTGGTGCGATCGCAAAAAGAAACTCGCGTCACACTCACGGATTTGGAATCATCCACATGGAAGCAAGTTCCTACTGAAGTGTTCATCGCGGCATGGTCGAAGGAAGTGGACGTATTGCCCAGATTCAACACCGACTATCTGCATTTGGTAACAGGCATTTTGTTACCTATTTGGAAGATACTACCGCAAACCAGCAGTCGGGTGTTCCGGTTGCAAACCAGTGATGGCGCGAAAGTACTTGGTCGGGTGGTGAATGCAGTGGATATCCAAACTGTGCGAGAGCAACTCGGACTCAAGAACCAGTTGCTAAGTCCCACAGAACTGGTTTCACTAGTCTTAAACGAAAAGTATACACAACAACTCCCAGGAGGTATCACGCTGCGGCGGTCTTTCATTGCTGGTGAGCCACGTCTGGAGTTAGTCAATGCGTTATCGTTGGCTGATCGATTGGTTGCTGTAGGTTGCTTCACCGAGATCATCGACTGGCGTAAGCGGGTGTTTGTGCCAACTGGAGATAAAGCTGCTGATGTGCTGGCGGCAGTGATAAGCATTTTGGGTTAACTGGCTTGAGCCACTTTCTTAGTAGAGTGGCTTATTTTTTTCTAACAATTTCGCTTCGCACATTTTTGGTGAAGTATTGCAGAATAAAACAAAATGTGGACTCCACCATTTAACTTAGAATTGAGTGAAGTTGAAGAATTTCGCCTTCTAACCTTAATTCCAAATCAGCCAAACCCAGAAAGACTCTTCGACAGTCGCTATCACGAGTCTAAAATTCAATTTACCTTAAATTTTGCACCTGCATTATCCCGTGTTGAGGCTTGGGCTTTATCAATGTATTTAGGCCCGACATATTACTATCGCAATATCAATTTAAGTTTGGTAAATGCTTTAACTTCTGATGAAGAACCAGAGAAATTCTTACTTGTAGCCAAAGCAGCGACAATTGCACTTCTAAAAATTCCCGCAATTACAACAGATGAATTACAAGCTTTACCTCAACCTACTCCAAGCAAATATCAATATCTCAAACGGTACAAGAAATTGTCAAGAGAAAGACTTGATAAATATAAATTAGGAAAAACAATTACTGAAACCACTTTTACTAGTACAACTTACTGGCAAGATGTTGTAGGATTGATGCAAAGATATAGTCAAGAGGCAACTGCGGTTTTTCACATTAATCCTAACCCCGCCTCCAAAGGCAGATATGTTGACCGAAGAAGCAGGGGGGAAGGGAGCAGGGAGCAGATTGAACTTGATGAACTTTGAGCAATTTTCAGCAGATTAATAGTCAGTTACTTATAATTTAACTAACTGACTATGATTTTAAATTCAAAAACAAGGAGTAATCTTAATGCTTGATACAACTGAAATTAATCCTACTACCCAACCAGAAGATAGTTCTGAAGGTGGAATAACTGGACGTTGGGAATCAGAAGACGAAGCAGATGGTACTATTGAGGACGAAGAAACTGAAACTGAAAACATCAAAAAAAGCTAATTAATAAAAGCCCGAAACTGGGGCTTTTATTTTTCTAAAACATTGTAATTCTTCGGTTATTTTTATGGTAGAGCATTAAAATTACAGTTTCATAGAAAGGCTCAAAAACTTAAAACTAAGTCACAATAACAAATATAGGTTTTCTTTGGATTTTATTTATTATTCTGTTCCATAAAAGTTCCTGACAAGCCAACATTTTAAACCTAACTATCAAAAGTTTTCACCCAATTTTCCGTTAAAAACACAAAAGTAATCTGCAAAGTCAGGTAAGCAGTAAATTGCCTCAAAACTTTCCGATAGCGATTAAAGAAGTCCAAGCTACTGTTGATTACGCCTACAGTTAGTTGATACAACATTTTGCATACTAAGATAGTAACGTTCCTAATTTATAACTTTTAGGTAATTAAAATTTTAAGCCAATTTTTGAATAGGTTAGCTATTTTCATTGGCGCTTCAATAAAAGAACTTTTTGGGAAAACTTGCTACGCAAAACATGAGTAAAAACCGTTGGAGAATACACTCATGTTCATGAAAACTATTTCGACAACTCTCATTATTTCTTTGTTGTTACCGGAAATAGCAACTGCCGCAATCAATAGAGATACTTTGGGCGGTGGCGCATTAGGAATCGCCCAATGCCAGCATATTCGAGGTG
>NZ_JACJQW010000044.1:0-54900 GCF_014696905.1 Nostoc sp. FACHB-190 | reverse complement strand
TATTTGAGTCACCCCATCCACGTCACCCACTCAGGAGCCTGTGCTACCAACTCCCCGAACACCTCTGGCTGCGCCTCCTCAAACGCCAGCATCACGCCCCACCGTTCATCACTCGTGAGGGTGGAGAGGAACTCTTTGATTGATTCCACATCATCTTTCACTCGTTCCATAAACCCAGCAGCGTAAGATTTAACCTGCCGCCACCAAGAATCCGTAGAACTTTCCTGTCCCTCCATATCCTGATTACTGGGGAGTGGTGTTGTGTAAGTGATTGGTGTTGGTACATTTATATTACTAGTGACTGACACCAACTCCCGATTTAACCACTTCTCAAAAATCCCATCCCGCCCATCATCAGGCCCAACAAACTTATAAACACACTCCCGTTTCCCTCTTTCCCCCAACCGACCAACATACGACAACCGCAGGTCAATCTTGCCCAACAGCTTCTGTACGATCGCCACAGGTGTCAACTTCTCCGAAATAGTCACGTTCAAATAATTCTTGATCAAGTACCGATGCTGTAGCGCGTGAGCCTTAAACTCCTGCATCCTCTGATCAGAACCCCGCAACTGTTCCCCAGGCGTAAGCAATTGCAACAGCTTCAATTCTTCTAACAACCGCACCGACGACAACATCTGCCCCTTGTTAAAGTCAGGCTTCCATATCGCATTCTCCCCAACTTCCGCCTGTGCCTTAGCTCGTTTGCTGTCTCGGTTTACTAAAAACTGCCGCCCCACAGTCAGATAATAGTACAACCGCAGTTGAGGATACCAGCCGTCATCGTCTTTCTCGACTAATTCGGGTGTCACTTCCACTTCATAACGCCGGGACAATTCACCCTTACGCTGCTGATACCGTTCTTCTTTAGTCTTCACCCGCTTCTCCTGCAATTTCTTGAGTTCCGCATCAGACACATCTTCTGATTCAGAAACCCCCAAGCATTGACCAGAATATAATTCCTTGGAAGCTGCTTTGACTTCCTGAACAATTTCCTTGGTTTCATCAGGGTCAGAATCATCCGCGTCAATAATCGTATAGCCATCAGCAGCCAGACCCTTCAGCACAAATTCTTGATAGCGGCGCATCTCGACATTAATAACAGCACCTCGCTTACCCCAAGTTTGCAATGATTCGGGTTGGAAATTCTGATCAATGAACGAGTAATCATCATTGTCAGATGCCGACAATAATGCGATATTTGCCTGGGTTGCAATGTCCTGACTCCGCAATAACCCACCCATCGAAGTTGAACCATTGCCCACAGTCCCCATCCCATACCGACTAACCCAAATGTGGCGGTCAACTGTTTCGCGCAATCGTGCCAACATCTGCCGTACAGAGTCCACAGGCTGAACCCCCTGGAATATCCCCCAGACAGAGTTGAAATAACCTCGAATATCGATAGACACGCCAGTTTCCAGGCTGGGCGAAGCAATAACTAAATCGTACTGCGTGAGAATTTCGTTGAGATGGGCAATACATTCAAAAGCTGGGTGTTTCGGATCTAAAACTGAATGACTGTCAATCCGCAGTATTCGCAGGTGTGGGAATTTCTGCTTAAACCTTTGCTCTAATGCCTGAGTTCCCCACTTGGATTTAGCTTTCTGGGCAGAACAACATAATAAATGATGTCCGCCAGCAGCGATCGCCCGATCTAACGCCGCAATCAAATTCTTGGGGTTACTGCCAGAATAGTTGTAGCATTTGCCAGACACTGACTGGTAATTGTTGACGATGACGAACGGATTGACACGATATTCTCCAGCCAGAGACAAAATGTACTTGACATCCGTATCTGAGGCATCGGCAGAAGAAAGATAGATTTTGCCCTGTTCGCTACCTAAGACGTTTTGAACTAACTGCTTGAAGTTGCGAAGAATTGAGACACGCCTTTTAGCCACATCAGTAGTAGAGTTGAGCAAATGCCAGAACACTTGGTCGCATTCATCAATAATAATGACATCGTTTGACCAGTCGTTAGGGTTGAAATGAGCTTGGCTATCCTTGTGTAACGAATCAACGCACACGCCATACCCAAGCAAACCGCCTGTATCAGAGGTTTTAATTTCGCTAACGTAATCAACGCCGAAGCGATCGCACAATGCCTCACCCAGTTGAATGCGATGGGTAATAATCAGTACCTTTCGCCCCTGGTCATGTGCTTTGGCAACCTCCTGAGATAACCACTCGGTTTTGCCTGTGCCTTTTGGAGCCTTGAGGACGATGAGCTTTTCACCTTCTGGAGCAATCATCTCACCCAGGAATCTTTGGTTGAGTGCGATCGCTGGCGGATAAGTTAACAAGGTGAATAATTTGATTTCCCACAGTTCCAAGGTTTCGGCTGTATTGTACAGTGAGTGAAAAGCCGCCTCACCATGAGCTACAACAAAATCATCAACTCCCTTTTCGGTTCCTGGTAGATCAATCACTCGTAGAGAGCAACCCTCAGCAATCAATAAACGACCCATCCGGCTGATAGCAGTTCTTACCCGTTGAACAGTCTCAGGTTTGGTATCGTTGTCAAAGCAAATGTTAACTTGTCTGCCTGTTGTTGCGAAATGTTTCAAATCGGGAATGAGCGATGGCTTACCAGTGGCAGTAATGGAATCATCTTTTGGTGTGCGGTAGCCAGCATTTACTCCACTGATGGCGATCGCCGCATAACCAGCACTCAGTAAACAAGCGGCCTTCTTCACCCCTTCGACAATTACGACTGGTACATTGTTCTTCCATACCCAATGCCAGAACCCACCCGGATGCTGTAAATCCTCGTCAGTGATGGGAATACCGCAACGGTTTGAGACTTTCACCCAAATCTTCTTGGTGACTTGCAGAAAGAATGCGCGTGTTTGCTCCCTGTACGGATGCTCGTATTTTATATGTTTGTGGATCTTCTGCGGGTCACGTCGGGGTTTATCGGGCTTGAAACAACCCCACATCATTAGAATATAGTCAGCTAAGGGGTCAACACCACTGCACCACCAACCGCCCAATTCAATGTGTTGGTATTTCTTCAAATCGCGATCGCGTAATCGCCCATCGTTGCGGCGGGAGATTTTTGGACTGTACAACAGGTATTCATAAGGTGTTCTGCCGACAAGCGATCGCACATTCAAAGCAATCAGTTCTTCATCAACGCCACTGTTGAGCCATTCTTGTAAGTGATGTGATTCAAGACTCATAATTCCCTCCAATAGACGCACGACAGAGTTAGCGGTATGCACTCATACCGCTAGAGTGAAAACTGACACTGGCTAAAAAACTAAATCAGGTTGTTAGTACACCTGAACTAAGGCACGAATACTTTACGCCATTCTGAAAAATTGGGTTGAAACTCAAAACAATTAAGGAGGCGTGATTGAACAAGTAGTTTTTATCTGCCCCCGGTGTGTGGTCGAAAAGTCAGATTAATCCTCGTCCACACCACTTTGTTTGTCTTCGGAACCTGATGTACATGGGTAGACTGACATCCTGGGTGCATCAAAAGCAGACTGCCGTGTTCCAACCAAAAGTCAGTGGCACTACCACCTATCGGTTTAATCTGGAACTTACGAACAGCACCCAAACTGATGGATGCGATTGCGGGGTCGAGTCCCATTGAAGATTCGTTATCACTGTGCCATCCAATAGAATCAGAGTTTGTACGATATTGATTGCCAATGACGATACGGAAGCTGTAACCAGTAGCGACGGTAATTCTATCTCGCAGTTGGGCCAGTGGTTCTGTCCAAGGCAGGGGTTTGAGTAAAACACTTTTGGAATACAGGTAATTACAACCCGCGTCCCCGTAGATACATTCCAGGCGGGGGACAGGCAAAGTTTTTCCCAGCATCCTGATTTGGTTTTGTTGCCATTGCAGTTGTAGGCAGTGTTGATAGAGTTCGTTTGCTTCTTGAGCAGTTAGGAATTCTGGGTAATAGGTGACTGGTAGGGTTGGTGTGGATTCAGGAAATAAATTGAGTTGTTGCATGGTGGTTTCTCCATCACTTAATTTTGGTTGGCACAGAAAACCTCAATCAAAACGCTTTCGGGATACAAGCCGACTCTGCCAAACCTGGGGTCATGAATGCGTTCAATTTCGATGTTTTGTTTACGACACAAGGCACTGGCTTTTTTTCCTTTAGCACTCGCTTCTTTTGCTGATATTTCTAAACCTTGAAGATTAGCGAAACCCACGATGCTGTACTTGTGGCCGGAGGGTGTGTTAAAGCGGTCTTGTTCAATTTCGACATCCTTAAGTCGGTGCAAGATTTCGGCTTGCTGTTGTTGCTGTTGGAGTAAACGTTGTTCTTGTTCTGCCATTTGTTGTGCGATCGCAGCGAGTAACTGGATTTGAGTGAGGGCAGTTTCATTAGCCGTTGTGGGTTTTGTCCAACCCAACTTTTCTTGAATCCAAGCCCGAATACCGATAGTGTTGAATGAACGGCATACAAGTCTTGCTTGTTTAGTGCAGTATCTTCCGGCTTCATGAGCGTAGTATTCTAAAATGATGGCGATCGCCTTGTCGGGAATGCCATCAGTGCGCCATTCTTGCAGGTTAACAGCTTCAAACCAGGACTCTAAAAGCATTTGAGCTAATTTGGATGGCTCTTGGTTAACACTCTCAAAAGTCTTGAGAATTGCTGTAGCACTTACCCCAGCCAATCTTGCGGTTGCTCGAATGCTGGCTTTAGCTTTACCTGATGCGTCAACAGTAATTTCTTGCTTAATCTGTTCGATGATTTGGGCTACTTCAATCTGTGACATAGTTTTATTTGTGTGATGAGTAGAGAGTATTGAGTTGGGAGTTAAACATTCACCCGCACTAAGTCTTCTTCCCGCACCAAAGAAAAGCGATTGGTGGTGATGAGTGGTTGTTTAAAAGTAGGTAATACCAACTCGACTAGATAAAACCAGGACTTCTCGATTAACTCAATCCCCAGAATTAACCTTTGCTTTGTGCCGTGATTGGGAATTTTTAACAGTACGCGCTGTCCCAACACGAAAGCAGGTTTTTTCAAAATCCTGGGTTGTATATTACCAGTGGCAATAATTTGATGTTTAGTGGCATAGTGGAAATCATTTTTGACCTCGATAACGTAATTCCAGCAATTGCCATACCATTGCACTCCACAGCAGTAACCGAATCTTCTGTTGGTTTTGAGGTAGACTTTTTCAAACAAGTTAACTTCAACGGGTGGGATGTTTTGTTTCCAAGGCGGAGATAAGAACCAACATCTTTCTAAATCAGTGATTGATTCCATTACGCTTTCCCTTCAAAAGATAATTAATGGCTTGAGAATCAAGGGCAGTAATCCGTTTTCTAATTTGATGTGGAGGATTTTCTAGAAATTGTTTGAGGTGTCCAATCCCGATTTCATAATGTTTGGGAGTATGTTTGTTAGCTTTCAACCAACCACGCTGAATCCAAAAGCGAACTATTGATAAATTCAGAGATAGAATACTAGCAATTTGATGACAGGTATAGTTGTCTGAATCAATCAAGACTTTAGCCATAAATACCTCTCTTAAATTTGATGCCCCTTAAGATTTAGAAATAGAAGAAAGTGGTCATAAGAAACTTTGAGATTCTTTGTCTACTTCCAGCCCCTGACTTATTTACTTGGTCAAGCCACCCCTGCTTTTACTGTTGTTAACTGCTGCATCCATGAGCGAATCGCCGCTACTTCATCAGCCCCACTAGCGATCGCGTCAAGAACTTGCTTTTGATACGAAGATTCAGCATCATTGGGGTTTTCAAACTTATCAACAGCCCAAGCCAAGCACATTGCTTTTACAAGAGAATCAATCTTATTCACAGGAAGTAAACTCGGACGGTCAACATCCTGAAACTGCAAGTATTCTTTAACTAAATCAAGCGGATAATTTAACAAAGTACGTATCTGTTTCACTCGCAAATCTTGTGGGTGTGGTTGTTCTGGTGTTACGGGAACAGATGAAGATGTACCCAAGCGAGATTGAATTTCGGTAATGATTGCACCCCAGTCAGCATTTGCATTCCATTCTCTGCGGATTCTGACTTTGGTAGTGGCATCATACAATCGACAGAAAACGGTATTTTCTTCACCAGCAGTAACAGCAATAATCAGGGGTTTAGAAAAATCTTGTACAAGTGATGCTGATAATAAGAACGTTTTGGCAAAGTTCGTATCTATGCCAGTTCGGATAATGTAAACTTCATCAGATGTCACAACAATATCTAACTTGAGATTGTCCTTTCCCTTGAATTCTTTAGCTGTCACTCGTAGTTCTGATAAATAACCTGTTAGCCCACGTTGTTGTACTGGGATAGTTTTATCTTGGTCGATATTGAAGTGATACCAAAGATATGATTCACCGTTTGATTCTCCATTTTTGACGTATAGGTAAACTGGTTCTGGAGGATTGCAAAAGCCTAGTTTAATTTCAGTATTCATTTCTTAACCTCTTGATTAAATAGGTGTGCAATAATTCCCTTCATGTAGAGATATCTACCTAAATCCCTTATTTAGTAATCGCCTGGATAAAAACTTATTCAGGCTTTTGCTTTTTCATGGTTTTGATTGTTCCAAAGTTCAAAAAAGTAATGTAATTCTTCAATGCTGTTGATAGCTGTCTCCCACAAATAGGGAAATAATTTACTTGTTGTTTGGGTTTGCTGTTGAGAACAAATGATTAATCTGTTTTGTTGCGGAATCAGAACTATATTGTATCGACGGCGTTTGTTGTTCTTAATTCTGTAACCAGAGTATTGATGGCGTTGAATAAATTCGTAATCGGCATATTCTTCTATGTAGTCTCTGGCAAGAGAATACAAGTCAGTAGATTGCGTTAATACTCTAATTTCGGTAGAGAGAATAACAGGCTTATCATCTACAATTTCAACAAATTGATTGATTTCAAACTTCATTTTCCTCAGTCCTTAGCATTGGTGTGTAATAATGAAGCGTCTCTAGCGAGATGTAACTTTAAGCCAATAGCGAGTGATCGCCCCAACATAAGCACTCATTGAGGCGATTGCTCTTTCCTAATCAACACTCTTGAAAACAACTGAAGTCTGTTGATTATCTTCTAGTTCGCATTTCAAATACGAGAGTGCTGTTTGAGCATCACCAACTGTTAGGTCTGGTTGATAATCAAGTGCTTGATAATCAGGATGTTTTTCAATTTGAGTTATCAAAAACTGAGCAGATTCAACTAATAGCAATAAATCTGGGAAATCCATTTTGATTTGCTCCTTCTATCTGCAACTAAAACTGCTTAATAACTGACAGTACGAATCCATGTCCGGTATTTTTTATTTGTGCCTGTTTCTTGTCCAACAAATGCTGAATGATAGTCTGTGAAAACTGAACACGGTGTAAAGGTATAGAACCACCAGAACCACGCAGCGATCGCAGTAGTCTTGCAGCAGTTCTCTCAACGTAAGGATCGAAAACTTTAGCCATCGTTTGAACCTCCAATTGCCGTCAATTGCTGCTGAAGTACTTTGATTTGCTGTTGATGTTCGTCAATCTCAGCTTGTAGCTGCTGCTGTATTTCTGCAATGGAAAGCGTTTGAAGTTGGTCTTGAGA
The DNA here is from genome assembly GCF_014696905.1 of Nostoc sp. FACHB-190. NCBI lineage: Bacteria > Bacillati > Cyanobacteriota > Cyanophyceae > Nostocales > Nostocaceae > Nostoc > Nostoc sp. FACHB-190. The sequence goes on along the minus strand of NZ_JACJQW010000044.1, from coordinate 47,343 downwards.
GTAATGGCGGACTTCATCTGAATGTTTGTCAGGAAGTACCGTATAACGCCAAGAATTACCGTACTCGTAGGCTAATTGTGTATTAGCAGGCTTGTACTCTAAGCCAATTACGATTCCTTGTTGTGTACGCTGACCGAATATGAATCTGGGGTATTCCCAGTCTTGTGGAATTGATATTGTGGGTTGCATAAATTTGTTGATGGTTGAAGGGATGGGTGAGCAATTGGGACACAATTACTGAGGCTTGCCCCAATTGCAGGTGGTTATATTTGGAACTGGTAAATCATTGGATAAAGTTAGTGGGTATAAAAGCCCACTCTTTCCTTACACTGCAACTAATTCCCGCACTGGCTCAGACTCCATCAAAAGCCGCCATTCCTGTTGACTGAGTTGGTCAAATGGCTTATCTAACAAGTCCTCCCAATTCCCAGCTTCAACCACCAACAGCATTCGCACAGCCTCATCTGCTGAACCACACGCTACCTTCTGCCCTTCTGAAGCAGCCCGGATGAACCACCAGTTGCCGTCAGTAAACCCGACTTCGCCTAATTTTTCGTCATCCTGGTAAATCCCATCATCGAGCAGTTCCAATCCGTGCTGTTCACAAGCATTGAAAATCTGCACCATGATTTCGTTACCTGTTGTGCAGATTTCCTCGAACTGTATCTGCACTGGCAATGTGCCTTGCTGGTACTGCTGCTTAACGTAACTGTGGCATCTTGCAGGTGTAGTGTCTCGGAAAATCTCGCTGTTGTTCACCAGCACACACCAGTACAAATCTTGGTAATTCTCGTGGTCGTAGCTCACACTGGCTACCAACTGCTCACCTGCGAATGCCTCTTGGTCGTAGAAGGAGATTTCGACAACTGTAGGAACTTCTGGAAACTGTGCTGGTGCGGGTAAGGGTAACGGTAGTGTCCCGTCTTTGTAATGCCATTCGATGTAACGGAAGCATCGAGCTTGGGTGTTGTGTCGGAAGATTTCGTTACCATTTACCATCACCACCCAAGGCTGAGTTATAAATTCGCTGCTGTCGTAGCTGATGTACGCGATTAGCTGTTTACCAGCAAAAATCTCGAAGTGGTGGGGGTTGATTTCTGTTACTGTTAATTCTTCTGGAGCTATTGCTTCGGCTTGCTCCGCAACATACTGATTCAGTTCGTCTTGAGCAATCGCTTGTTCGTCGGGGGCAGCAATTCTTTTGAGGTGCGGTAGGGTGCAACGGACGGGCGGTTGCTGGGCGGGGGTGGTATGTGGCATGATGGGAATCTCCATAAATATGTGGGACAAAAGGCGATTGCTTCCAAAGTTTCCGAGGCTGAGGGCATTGCCTTTTGTTATGCTTTTATATTCGCATTTTTAAGTAATAGTGTCAATATGCGTATTCGCATTTCTAGGGTATAGTATCTATTATGAGATTATGGAGGTATGACAGTGCAAAATCGAATCAAAAAATTTATTGAAGAGAAAGGCATCAGCCGATATAAGTTCTGGCAAGACACTAAACTTGGCAGAGATACTGCTTATCGACTATGCAATGACCCCAACTACATCCCTACGGGCAGTGTATTAGACAAAATTTGTACTACTTATAAAGTTCAGCCAGGGGAATTTTTGGTTTGGCTTCCTGATGATGAGCCTGGGCTTGAAGCATTGGCTGACAACCTAATATCGGAAGTTGACGAAATGCCGGAGATTCAAAAACACTCTCGCAAGCAATCAGCAGATCAATTGGATGGAATAGTGTTGCCATTTGAAAGGAGATCGGCATGAGCGTGTTTCATCAAAGGCAATTACAGCTTTTGATGATTAGTTCTAGCACTGTCAATCCTTCTATTTATCTTTTTTTCTTCTTCAATCAGCAATTACATTTATTTACCTTGCTCAAGATCAAGTGCAGACAGATTTTGAGCAAATTGTCCTGAGCTAGAAGAGGTAGGCGCATGAACACCCCACCCCATAAGCCCACAAAATCTACCTCTGCCACATCCAGCAACCCAGAATCGCTCAACTCAGACATCGCCCCTTCCGAAGACCCAGCTTCTGCAATCATTGATGTTCCTGCTGTTGAAGTCCCTGAATTAACCCCAGAAGAACAAAGCGATCGCCTACATCTTGAACGCAGAGTTGAAAGAGCATTTTTTGAGGCGGGTAAGGCTTTGGCGGAACTGCGCGATCGCCGACTCTACCGATCCACGCATAAAACCTTTGAGGAATACTGTCGTGATAGATTTGGCCACAGCCGTCAAAAGTCAAATTATTTGATTGCAGCATCCCAAGTCTACGAAAATTTGACAACAATTTGTTGTCAAAATTCTGAGGTTGAGGATTTGACAACAAACGGGACGCAAATTCTGCCGACAAGTGAAGGGCAAGTCAGACCCATGACCAAGCTAGAATCGCAGCAGCAGTGGGAAGTGTGGCAAACTGCGGTTGAAGAAGCTGGTGGTAAAGTGCCTACAGGTCGTGTTGTCAAAAATGCGGTTCAAAGAATCATGGAACGTACCAAAATCCCCAACACCTACCAAGTCGGTGAAGTCTGCCAAATTCTTGTAAAGGACAACCCTGACCTCCGAGGCAAAGCTGGGTGTTGGGCGATTGTCGCTCAAGTGAATGACTTTAGTTGCACGGTGAAAACTTGGAATGGCGAAGTGATTGTTGGGGTGCAGCATTTGCGGTCATTCAATTACCTGCCCCAGGAGTGTCAGCAGATGCAGGAGGTGTGTGATCGCATTCGGGGGTTGCGAGAGAGCGAGAACTTGGAAGAAGCTGGTAGGGCTGTGTTGAAATATCTGGGAGAGATGAAGCGACCGTATTTGACTGCATTTGAGCAGGAGCTTTTGAGTTTTCTGGAGGCAAATGTTCATCGCAAGGATGACTAATGCTTACATTGAATCACATTCAGATGTTCATGAACTAGGGTATGGTTTGGTTAAGATAGCAAAACGACTTTTGGCACAGCAAATAATGATATTAGTAATTATACTGGTGCTGTTATAGAACACAAGGATAGTAATAGATTTTGAAACAGTAAGATTATGAACCAACAAATTAGTATAAATATACTATGATAATATATAAATTAATTTAAACGTAATGATTTGGTTTGGGAGCTAAAATGTTTAACCTAAATTTAAGTAGTTCAATGACTGACTAACCAATTTATTCAATGATGGCAAATAGTAATGTCAGCAGCAAAACAGATTATTGGGTAGCAGAGACAGTATCTCTGCTCACTTTGTCATTGTTGCAGGGTGTAGGATATTGGACTATTAGAAGTATTGCTCTATCAGGACTAGGGTTCAAGCAGATACTCAAGGCTGAATCAAATGCTGAATTTATTAATTATTTATTGCAATCTAAATGTAAAAATACCAGCCAAATCGCTAACCAAATAGGTGAAAACTGGTTACAAAAGCGTGATGAATTATGGAAGCAAGGAGTTAAGCTGTATCATAATCTTGATGCACAAGGTATTAAAGTTATTCATTTTGGGCAAGAAGATTTTCCACAAACTTTACGTGAGATAGCTGATCCTCCGAAATGGCTATTTGTTCAAGGTAATATTTCTATTTTACATAAACCAGCTTTAGCTATTGTAGGAACTAGAAAACCATCTGAAGATGGAATATTTTTAGCTAATTATGTTGGTGCTTGCCTTCAATATTTTAACGCTGTTACAGTTAGTGGATTGGCATTAGGTATTGACCAAATAGTTCATAAAAAATCAATTAGAGCAAAAGTTCCAACTATTGCGTTTATTGGTACAGGTATTCTTCAGAACTATCCTGCTGGTTCCGAAAAATTACGTCAAGATATCTGTGAACATGGTGGCGCAATTGTTTCTGAATATTTACCGAATCAATCTTATAGTGCTGAGAATTTTGTAAATCGAAATAGGTTACAAGCTGGTTTAGCTGAAGTTGTTATACCTATTGAATGGAAAGTGAAAAGTGGAACGGCACATACAGTTAATTTTGCAAATAAAGCCAAGAAAATGATAGTTTGTCTCCGATTGCCAGATTGGGCTGAAGCTCATGAAGAATTAATATTGGCTAAAAAATTAGATGCAGAAATTTTTACGCTTCCGGGAGATGAGCAATTGTTTATCAATGTTATTAAGCAGAGGTTAAAAAAACAAACAAGTAATTTTAGCCTTCAAGAACAAAACATTAAAGTCATAACAAAGGATTTCCAGACTACAGAGCAAAAATTAGACCAGCAGAGTTATGAACAATTAAAGCTTTTTTAAAAGTATTAAAAATAATTTTTAAATTAGAGAAGCATTATGTATAAAAATTTGAAAGGTGTAATTTTTAGTATTGATGGAGTAATTGCAACTGGGGTAGAATCAAATGCAGTAATCAATAATTCTTTGATTTTTGAGTTAGGTCGTCTTATTAACTATTTACTTACTAATGGCTTACAGCCAGTAGTTATGGCAAACCGTGATTGGACAATTGGAAATCAAAGACTAGAAGATTTTGTATCAAATTTATGGGGTAATTTTCCTTGGTATATTGCTAATCGAGGCGATATGCCTTACAAACCTTCCAGAGAAGCCATTAATTATGTATTAGAAAAAATGGGATGGGATGATAATGAAACTATATATTTAGGTAATAGTATTGATGATATGAGAACAGCAGTAAATGGGGGTATTCTTCTACTAAATACTACATGGTACTGCAAAAATATTAGCTATGGTTTTGAATTTGATTCACCTCATGATGTTGCCCGATTTATTGATATCTTTTGTTTACGTAAACATTTTTGGCATTACTCAATCAATCAAAAAGGACTGGAATACTATTCGCTTGGCCCCTACAGTACTTATAAACCAGAATTTGCAATTTATTCAGAAGATGCAAAAAATACAGTAAAGTTTGGAGCCGGACATCCAGATTTTTGGACAAAATATTTACTATCTACTATTTATTTTTCAGGATTGCATAAACGAATTGATTTGGTAGCTCCTTATCCTGGACATAAGCAAGGCTCAACATTTAATGTAATTGAAGAGCCAATGGTAATATTTACAAAGTGCTTTAATAAAGCCTATTTACGGGATTTAGTAATTCGTCATACCCAGTCAACAAAATCAGCTTTTGCTAGAAGCTCAGGTCAACAGGTTGATCATCTTAACCAATTGAATACAATTAGGCTTAACCAATACCCATTCAATCCTAGAGGTGCTGGTGATAAACCATATAAAAATTGCCCTGTAAAAAAAGGTAAAACTGTTCTTATTGTTGATGATATCTGCACAAAAGGTTATTCATTAGAAGCTGCTCGTATATATATTGAGCAAACAGGGGCTAAAGTAATTTCTCTGTCCTGGTTAAAAACAATTAACACCGACTACGCCCAAATACAAGATTTTTCTAAATTTAACCCATTTCAAGTAAATAGATTTTTAGCTGTAGATTCTGTTACTAGACATCCATATAAAAAATATGTTTTAGATCCATTTGCTCCTGAAGAAATTGATTCTAGATTGTCAGAGTATGATAATTGGCAGTGGCCAACAGGTATTTAATAAAAGTAATTTTTAGAACGAGTGATATTATCTCGTGTTTTGGAACCAGAGAGATCGCACCCTCAAGTCATCGAAGTATATCCCCAAGCGTTTGCTGAAGCGCGTTCAGCAGATGGAGCGAGAGAAGGCAGGGGTTAGAGAGATTTTGGGGGTGTTGGGGGTAATAATCGGGGTTCTAGAAGAGTTTGTTTACCCGCCGATTAAGCTACTATAAGCGTAGATTGGTTAGATTAGTGATAAGTAAAACTTAACTGTTGAGTCATTTCGGGGCAAAAGCCTAGAGCCTCAAACCCTGATTATTTCGTTGACAGCCCCGGCAGGCTTATTCAGTAAGGGTTTGAGTCTGCGTTTTTTCAGTTTAATTCTCAATTGAGGCTCTTGATTTTGAGTAAATTTGACAAGCCCCGAAAATCTGCTGTAGGATTAGCCCCAGGTAAGGCTTTCACAGCCTAGCCCCTTTAAACTTCTTCGGAAGTTGAATTAATGGAAACATTTCCAGTTCCAAATCCGTAGAAGGACTCTTGCGAACCTTTAAACTTCTTCGGAAGTTGAATTAATGGAAACTTTGAGGGCCACTTCCAGCAAAAGCTGGAAATCACCCTTTAAACTTCTTCGGAAGTTGAATTAATGGAAACTATTCAGAAGGTGATAACACCTTGTAACCTAAAACCTTTAAACTTCTTCGGAAGTTGAATTAATGGAAACGCGAACATCAGAAAACTCACCATGCTGGATAACGACCTTTAAACTTCTTCGGAAGTTGAATTAATGGAAACCAAATGCACGAATTACCTCTGTGCAGCCAAAAGCAAAAGTCCTTTAAACTTCTTCGGAAGTTGAATTAATGGAAACAAGGCGCGACGTGTCGCACCTTGATTCATCCATTAAATCCTTTAAACTTCTTCGGAAGTTGAATTAATGGAAAACTTCCGAAACCCAAGCTATTTCTTCGCCTTCTGGAACCTTTAAACTTCTTCGGAAGTTGAATTAATGGAAAAAGAATTAGCCCTTCTGTGAGGTGTTTCATCCTCTTGGCCTTTAAACTTCTTCGGAAGTTGAATTAATGGAAATTTCGCACTCATGGATTTTTGTAAAACTGTTCGCTGCCTTTAAACTTCTTCGGAAGTTGAACTAATGGAAACTTACAAAACCAGGCGGGGCGGTACTGTACTAACAATGCTTTAAACTTCTTCGGAAGTTGAACTAATGGAAACTTGACTGTTTATGCCTTGCATCTTATCAACTGCGTTGTCTTTAAACTTCTTCGGCAGTTGAACTAATGGAAACAACTGCCGCTGCAAGGGGGGTGGGAAGTCCTATAAAACTTTAAACTTCTTCGGAAGTTGAACTAATGGAAACCCTCGTTTGCTATTGTTAAAAGCCCCGTTCAGGTTGTTGTAAAATTTTTCAAAAGTTAAATTCAAGAATAGTAATTTGCAGAATCATAAAATAGAAATACCCAACTTATCAGAATAAGTCGGGTATATTTTCTTTCTAGTTAGCAATTAAGAACCAGAATGATTTGGTTGATGAGTTTCCATTAATTCGCCTCCACTATCAATGTGGAGACTCAGGAGTGCTATTCAGGTTTTTCATTCTGTAAATAGTTTCCATTAATTCGCCTCCACATTGATAGTGGAGACTCTGTGGCTGCAATGATAACACCGTTTACCGAAGCTGTTTCCATTAATTCGCCTCCACATTGATAGTGGAGACCTACACTTGCAAAATCATCACTGGTTTTAGCAGCGTTTCCATTAATTCGCCTCCACATTGATAGTGGAGACCGTGGGGGCGCGTTCGCGCCTCCGCGTCCTGTTGATTGTGTTTTTTCTGGCTTTCCATTAATTCGCCTCCACATTGATAGTGGAGACTAAACATTGTTGCCAGCGAAGCAAGATTTAAGATTTGGCGCCTTTCCATTAATTCGCCTCCACATTGATAGTGGAGACTCGCATTTTGGATGAAGTTGGAGGGGCGATCACAACCTTTCCATTAATTCGCCTCCACATTGATAGTGGAGACTCGCATTTTGGATGAAGTTGGAGGGGCGATCACAACCTTTCCATTAATTCGCCTCCACATTGATAGTGGAGACACTTCTTGGGCAACCCAAGGGAGTTTCGGTGCAGACTTTCCATTAATTCGCCTCCACATTGATAGTGGAGACAGCAGTACAGGCATCCCGTAATGGTGAGACATCCCTTTCCATTAATTCGCCTCCACATTGATAGTGGAGACTGCTGGCACTTGAAAGGCTTGAAATACAAGACTTACAACCACCAAATTCGCGGGTCTTCATCAAAAGTACTGTTTCAGCCATCACCTGTCAAGTTTGCCACATGATAAAAATGCTTACAAATCAGGCTGCATAAGACTTTTGGCGTTTTCGCGGATGCCATTTTTAGTGAAAATCGCTAAAAACTAACTGCCGTAAAGGTTGTAGCCTGATTTTTGGGTGAGTCCCAAAAAAACAACTACTGATCCGCGAAAAAATATAGTGGGAGAGTTAACTGACCAACAAGATCGCCAGCCTCGGACTGTCCCTAGTTCACCAACGGATCTGTATTTCCTTGGCAAATCCAAGCTCCCCAGTAAAAGGGATGTTTTAAGGGAGTGTCATCTTCTTGACAATCAATTAAACTATTTTCTGATAACTCTGTAACTGCTAAAAGTTCTTTTAACACTTCCAAACTCAAAGCTGATTCGCGCAATTGTTTAACAGTGATGTTGCGTATATAATCTTGAGCATCATGTAAAGCTTCAGCCCGACCCATACCAAACTGTAAGTTGTCAAAGAAACGCTCCATCAGTAGAGCAGTCACCTTATCAGGAACAGACCACAGGCTCATCACTAGAGTTTTTGTACCCGCCACGGCAAAAGCGCGACGTAATCCAAATACACCTTCGCCAATTTTAATATCTCCTCTGGCAGTATCGCAGGCAGAAAGAACCGTCAGTTCATTGCCCCACAAATCTAAACTGGCAATATCTTGGGCAAAAACAAAGCCTTTACCTGCATAGGCGGGGAGCTTACCACCAGCCAGCCAAGTATTAGCACCCGCTAACGCCAGTCCAGAACGCAACATGGGATTTTCTACCTTGGTTGTTCGCGGACGTTCCATACTTAATAAATTACGTCTTTTAGTTGCTGATTCTGGTGCAGAATCGGTTTGGAATAAGCCATGAGTTGCAATTAGCATGATGGTGGGACATCGGCTGTTTGTCAGGCGGGTTTCTAGTGCCTCAGCGCCTAAGTATAATTTGGCATTTGGTAGTTTTTTTGCCACACTTTCGCCCAAAAACTTCGTCCCAGGAGCGCGGAACAAGCCTTTTGTGGCTAGAGTAGTCAGTAATTCTGGGATTTTTGGTGCTGGTGTATTGCCAGTTTCTTGATCTGTGGCTGCATCTGCTGTTAAATCAAAATCAGGATCAGCGATAATTAATGGTGCAGAGATAGAACCTGTCGGTAGCTGAACTTTGCTACGGAGGATTTCTCGCCCGACACTAAGATAACTGACAATATACTCATCCATTAAGAGACGTGACCCCGTGGCATCAATCGGCAATATCTGAAACGGCACTAAATTTAAATTTCCATCGGGTGCAATAATTAGATGCCTGCAATCTTTCACTAAATCCCCGATGGGGTTAAATAGGGCTTCGGTTAGTTGTATTGCGGCTATGGAATTATATGATTTAATTTGCAGCTTTGGTACATTGCCACTTTGTCCCCAAGCTAACGTAGTGTGAGTATAGTCGGATGCTTCTAAGCGAAAGGCTTGAATTAGTCTGTCGATGGTATCAGCTGCTCCTAAATCCACCATCTGTACTTTATTTGGAAATCCGGCTGTTAAGACAAATGCTAGATACTTGGCTGGATGCCATTGCGTTTCTCCATTCGCTGGGATTGCCTGAAAATCAAACACGTCAAAGCGGACAAACTCGACAAAAATAGATAATGGCGGTAATGCTTCGATAATCGCTTGACAATCAAAAACTTCCTCAGATAGCTGAATTTCTGGTACTTCCGCCGCTAATTGTTTTTGCAGATGGTTATGTCTGCTTTGCAGTTGTCTCAGATTTTCTTGATATGTAGTCAAATCGTCTGTTTCGGGAATTGCAAAAGTCAGATGGATAATTTGATTACTCAGATCGCGTAGTTGATGGAATTTTTCTACTAATTGTGGGTAGCGATCGCTGTAAAATGCTTCATTTTGAGCCGCCAGTGCTGATGCTGTCAAGGCTTTGCGTTTAAGAACAAATGAGAGTGCTGCAAGTTTGGCATTGTCTGAATCAGCAAGGTGGTTGCAGACGAGGGAGAGAAATAAGTCAAAGTTATTTCGGATTTTTTTCAAGAAAGCTAGGCGATCGCTTTCCGAACTAAACGCAAATATGTTACGGATTATCTTATCATTAAGAATACTTGCTTGAATGCGACATAACAAGGATTCTTCTGGACGATTAGTTGCTGCCAGTAAAGTTGCCAGATTATTTAAACTAAATGCTACATCTGGATGTTCTTCTCCTAGTAAGTGTCTTCGCATAGCCAAAGTTTCTCTATACTTCTGTTCTGCTTCTTGATAGCGTCCTAGAGAAAAATATAACTCTCCTAAATTATTTAAACTATTAGCAATTTGAGTGTGTTCTTCACCTAACAATAGTTTTTTGAGTCTTAATGTTTCTAAATGTAGCTGTTCTGCTTCTTGATAACGTCCTTGGAAATCATAAATCACAGCTAAATTATTCATACTACTTGCTACGTGTGGATGTTCATTCCCAAACACACTTTTCACAACGTCCAAAGCTTCTAAGAGTAATAATTCTGATTGCTTATATTGAGTTAAGTCATCATACAACACAGCTAAATTGTTAAGACTAGCTGCCACCAATGGATGACGCTTTCCTAATAAGCGTTTTCTTATTGCTAAAGATTCGAGGTGCAATTGTTCTGATTCTGAGTATCGTCCTTGCACACGATAAAGTGCCGCTATTTGATGTAAAGTATCAGCAATAACGGGATGCTCATTACCCAGAAGATTTTTTTGAATTTCTAGAGATTGGAGATATTTTTGTTCAGCTTGCGAATAATTTCCTTGTTCCTCATAAAGTCCAGCCAGATTATTTAACATATTGCTAATGGACTTATGTTCACTTCCCAACAATCTTTCTAGCATTGGTAATGCTTGTAAATACTGCTGTTCTGCTTCTAGATAGCGTCCTTGGTATGTGAATACCACACCCAGATTACTTAAGCTTTCAGCAATATCAGGGTGTTCTCCTACAAACAAACCCTTTCTTAGATTATAAGCTTCTTGATATTTCTGTTCGGCTGCTAAATATTTACCTTGAATGAGATAAACCTCTGCTAAATTATCTAAACTATGAGCCACATCAGGATGTTCATAACCCAGCAAACGTTGGTTCATTGCCAAAACTTCTAAAAACTTCTGTTCGGCTGCAATATAATTTCCCTTATCTTGATAAACGCCAGCAATATTACTTAAGATAGATGCTGTGTATGGATGTTCATTGCCTAGAAATTTTTTAAGAATTTCTAATGCTTTGAAAAACTTAATTTCAGCTTCTTGATAACGTCCTTGAGCATCATAGACTTTTCCTAAATTATTCAGACTACTAGCAATCTCAAAATGCTCTTCCCCGAATAATCGTGTTTTCATTGCTAATGCTTCTAATTGCATTTGTTCTGCATCAGTATAGCGTCCTATTAATATATAAATAGCTGCTAAATTAGTTAAAGATTGAGCAATATCAGGATGCTCATCACCAAACAAGTTTTTTCGCATTGCCAAAGCTTCTAAATGAACTTGTTCAGCTTTAAAATATAATCCTTGTTCTCGATAAATTTCTGCTAGATTATTTAAAGTAGTAGCAATTTCAACATCTTCTTCCCCGTAACACACTTTCCACACATTTAAAGCTTCTAAAAACAGTTTTACTGCTTCTATATAATTACCTTGAGCATGATACAATGCTGCCAGATTATTCAAAGATTGAGCTACATCAGGATGCTCTAAACTGAAGAGATTCTTTCTAATATTTAGTGTTTGGAGATATAAGGGTTTGGCTTTAGAGTAATGCCCTTGTATTCGATATAATTCTGCTAAATTATTCAAACTATCACAATATTCCGAATTCATGGTTAGTTGATGACTTTCCCCGAATTTAACAGCTTGTTGAGCCACAGTCATCGCTTGTGCTAAATTACTTTGACCAACTAATGCTACAACTTGTAAATTGAGTTGAATGATTTCATTTATAAGTTGATTTGTCATAAGTATTTATCTTGTTACTTAATTTCGTATTCTGTATATAAAACTCTACAATTTTTATTTTCATTAATAAAATCGATTAACTGATCAAGATGATTTTCTGTTAACTTTAATGGGTTACTATTCTCTGCTGTCCACCAATTTAAAGTGGGCATTACCTCTGTAAGTATTGCTAAAACTACTTCTTTCCCTGGGGTTCCTTCTATTGGAAATGATGTAATGGGTGAACCTGGTTGAGGTAGGGTTGTTTTACCTGTATTTAAATGTGATTGAGTAGCAAAACAAGAAGGACAAAAACACCACACTTGCTCAGACGTATCTTTTTGGATGACTAATAAGTATCCTGGCGTGTCAAAATCTATCTCAAATCGAATGAAACTACCTATAGATACAGATTTTTCATAACGACTATTAGGTTCCCAACCCCAACCAAGAGTTTCTTCTTTAACTAATACCAAACCCATTTTTTCCGTAGGAGAACCTAATGATTGCAGTTGTCGCCAACGTTGTGCTAAAGGGTTGATTTTTTGGTCTTCTGACTCTACACTCCCTAAGTTAGATGACAATGCAATATCTTGCCAATCTAATTCCAGCATCGTACAGATTTCAGTAAAAATAGTATAACTAATAGGAATTCCGTTAAAAAATTTACTAATAGTTGCCCAAGAAGCAACCTGAATATCATCCGCTAAGGCTTGTTGAGTCCAGTTTTTCCGCACCAGAGCATACTTAGCTTTTTCAATACCTTTTGGCGATGCTACCAATGTTCGTCTCGGCATGATAACAGAAAAATAAAAACATTTTTTGTGTAAATTATATACAAACTTATATACCTGAAGCAAAAACTTATATAGCTGCTTATATAGCTGTTAGTGACAATCAGAATAAGTAAAAAGAACCAAGTAAAAAGTAAAAAGAAAGATGAATTCAATATTTCTTCTTACTTACGGGCATAACCCCTATAACTAAAGTTCTTTTGCTTTTTAACTTTTAACCTTTAACTTAATCATGTTCACTATTGAACAACTATACTTCGCTTGGAGTCAAGTCCGTGCGGGAAGTCGTAGTGCGGGTGTGGATGGAATTAGTGTTGATTTGTTTGCTGCGTCAGTTGATGAACAATTACCTATACTACTGCATCATTTACTACAAGAATCTTATCGTCCTAGCCCCGCTAAAGGGTTTTATTTAACTAAAAAAAGTGGGGGAAAACGGCTAGTTGGTATCTCGACAGTTCGAGATAGAATTGTTCAACGTCTACTTTTAGAAGAGTTATATTTTCCTCTAGAAGAAAAGTTTCTCGATTGTAGCTATGCTTACCGTCCAGGGCGGAATATTCAACAAGCGGTGCAACAATTGTTTTTTTATTATCAGAATCGTTCTACTTGGATTATCAAAACTGATATTGCCCAGTTTTTTGATAATTTATGTTGGGCTTTGCTGTTAAATAATTTAGAATCTTTGCAGTTAGAAAGCAGAGTTTTGCAGTTGCTTGAACAGCAAATTAACTCTGGGATGATCATTGCTGGTAAGTACATTAATTTTGGTAAAGGTGTCTTGCAAGGTGGGATACTTTCGGGCGCATTAGCTAATTTATATTTGACGGCTTTTGACCGAAAATGCCTGAGTAATGGAATTAACTTAGTTAGGTATGGAGATGATTTTGCTGTTGCTTGTAGCAGTTGGTCGGATGCTAATCGTATTCTCGACAAGATCATAGTTTGGTTGGGAGAACTTTATCTTACTTTGCAACCAGAAAAGACACAGATTTTTGCACCTCATGAAGAGTTCAAATTTTTAGGTTATCGCTTTGCAAATGGGAAGGTTTATGCGCCACCGCCACCAGAACCAACACCCAAACTGGAGGGGGAATGGTTGCTAAATCCTTCTGGTACGCCTTATTTTCGTCCCAAAGAAAGACCTTTTAATTTTGTTTCTCGTCCACCGAAGGCTAGTGATATCAGCAAGCCAGCAAATTTACCTCGCGCACCTATATCTCATCTTTGGCAGGATTCTATGACAACATTATATATAACGGATCAAGGTGCTTATTTAAGTATCAAAAATCAGCAATTCCAGGTTTTTTATCAACAGGAATTGCGAATTAAAATCCCTGTTGTGAGAGTAACAAGTATTGTATTATTTGGTTGTTGCAATGTTTCTCACGGTGCTGTGAGTTTAGCACTACAACGACGGATTCCGATTATGTATTTGTCCCAGAAGGGAAGGTACTTTGGTCGATTACAGGCGGAAGGAATGGCGAAAGTTGAGTATTTGGCGCGTCAAGTTCAATGTTCGCAATATCCTGAATTTACCAAAAAACAAGCAGAAGCTATTGTTCGCGCTAAATTACATAATTCTCGAATTATGTTGATGCGCTTAAATCGTCGGGTGAAGTCTGAACAAGCGACTAAAGCCATAGCTCAACTAGAATTGTATATGGAGAAGTTACCATTTGCTGAAGATATTAATATGTTGCGTGGTTATGAAGGGATAGCTGCAACAACATATTTTCAAGCATTGGGTTCATTAGTGACAGGAGAATTTACTTTTGAGAAACGCACGAAAAGACCTCCTACCGACCCCATTAATAGTATGCTGAGTTTAGGATACACATTGTTAAGTCAAAATGTTCACTCATTAATCCAGTCTGTCGGCTTACATACACACTTTGGTAACTTGCACGTACCCCGTGACAATCATCCAGCATTAGTATCTGATTTAATGGAAGAGTTTCGTGCGTTAGTTGTTGATTCTCTAGTTGTATATTTAACAAACCGAAACTTATTTACAATTGAGGATTTTACCTCTCCAGATGAGCGCAATGGGGTGTATTTTCAACCTCATGCGCTGAAAAAATTTCTCAAATACTGGGAAGAAAGGCTACAAACAGAAGTAAATCATCCTCATACAGACTGTAAATTACCTTACCGCCGTTGCATTGAGTTGCAGGTACGCGAGTATATTGCTTGTTTAATGGGTGAGGTTGAAATATATCGACCGATGATTTGGGATAAGTAAAACTTAACTATTGACTCGTTTCGGGGCTGAAGCATAATGCCTGAAACCCTTATTCTTTCGTTGACAGCCCCGGTCGCTTTGTCCAGTAAGGGTTTTAGCCTATGTTTTTCCAACTGAATTTTCAATTTAGAGTCTCCATTTTGAACAAATTTGACAAGCCCCGAAAATCTGCTGTAGGATTGCCTCTAGGTAAGGCTTTCAGAGCCTAGCTCTTTAAACTTCTTCGGAAGTTGAATTAATGGAAACAATATTCAATGTTGATTAACACTTGTTGATTACTTTAAACTTCTTCGGAAGTTGAATTAATGGAAACCCCTGGAGATGAGGGTGACGATTAGTTAGTAATAACTTTAAACTTCTTCGGAAGTTGAATTAATGGAAACTGACAAACATAAATTTTATCTTTCTGTAATTGTCTTCTTTAAACTTCTTCGGAAGTTGAATTAATGGAAACACTTCCCTATTTGGAGATCAGAATAAGTAAAGCGTTTAAAACAACTTTAAACTTCTTCGGAAGTTGAATTAATGGAAACAAGGTACACGGTTAGATTCAATACTGTCTCTTTAAATCTTTAAACTTCTTCGGAAGTTGAATTAATGGAAACAATTTCAAGTGTACGTAATAACCGTACCCAAACTCATGTTCTTTAAACTTCTTCGGAAGTTGAATTAATGGAAACATTCTAATTCTCTAATAATGTTTTTTGCGGAATTCTTACCTTTAAACTTCTTCGGAAGTTGAATTAATGGAAACCCTTTCAGGGCATCGCTAATAATCCCAAAAAGACGGACACTTTAAACTTCTTCGGAAGTTGAATTAATGGAAACCTAAAACAACCCCTAGGTCGATTTTGAGGAGGATTGTTGAGACTTTAAACTTCTTCGGAAGTTGAATTAATGGAAACTGAATTAATCCATCATTGACAAGGGATTCCAAATCTTCTCTTTAAACTTCTTCGGAAGTTGAATTAATGGAAACAATCAACCCATGGATGCAGGGTTATTTCTACATTGCCTGGCTTTAAACTTCTTCGGAAGTTGAATTAATGGAAACTACGGGTTCCCGCGCCACAAATGTTTGTGCAACTTCTTTAAACTTCTTCGGAAGTTGAATTAATGGAAACAATTCTCCAAGCTCAGCGAAACCTTGCCCAGGCGTGTCCTTTAAACTTCTTCGGAAGTTGAATTAATGGAAACTGCAATAACTGTGTATCGGCAGGAACTTTGTTAAGAACTTTAAACTTCTTCGGAAGTTGAATTAATGGAAACAAACTGATAAGAAACCTTACCTTCGGTAGGAGTAAATTCTTTAAACTTCTTCGGAAGTTGAATTAATGGAAACATGTGGGTGTGGGGAAGCCGCCAACCCGATATTGCCAGCCGCTTTAAACTTCTTCGGAAGTTGAATTAATGGAAACCACTTACCGTAGATGGCCTGTATGTTTCCCTCCACAACATCTTTAAACTTCTTCGGAAGTTGAATTAATGGAAACTAGCAGAGCTATGATTTCTAATCATCCTGTAGATGACTTTAAACCTCTTCGGAAGTTGAATTAATGGAAATAGTAGTTTATGAACCCTGGCTAATTTCACAAGCCAGGGTTATTTTTAGCCTAGAATTTTGTCTGGTTAATCAAGTTATATACTGAGCAAAACTTATATACAAAGTTATATACAGAATAATCTTATATATATAGTTGGATATATATTCATCTGCGAGTATGTAATTAAGTAAAAGCAAAGACAAAGAACAACGCTTTTATCTTTGATTTTTACTATTAAACATTTACTTAATTCTAGTTATGACTACAATTTACATCACTGAACAGGATGCAGACCTGAAAGTGCAATTCAATTACCTAAAGGTATTTCATGAACAAAAAAAATGCGTGAGTATTCGGATTAATAATGTCAGCCAAATTATCGTTTTTAGCAATATTAAATTGCCAAATGAAGTAATAAAAGCTGTAGTAGCGTATCAAATTCCAGTCTTGTATATCACTCCATTCGGTGAAATCATTGGCAGGTTAGAGAAAACCTCACAACGACAATATAAATATTTGGGTTTGCAACGCCAATGTTTACGCAATTTAGAGTTGAGACGTGCGATGGCTGAAAGTATGATTTGGGCAAAATTGCACAATCAACATATATTTTTGCAAAGTTGGACTCGTCATTATGCTGACTATACAACCCAACGTGCATTAAATTATCTCACGCTATTGATGGATAATTTATCAATAGCAACATCCCTTGAGGAACTACGCGAATATAGCGAGGAAGCTGATAAAGTTTACTACAGTGCTGTTATGGCTCTTGTGAGTTTTCACAACTTATGTTCGCATATTCATCAAAAGCAAATCAATGGATTTTTCCATTTAGGTTATCAACTCCTACATCAATATGTATATACTCTGCTTGATACCGTAGGGCTGCATCCTGATTATGGGATTATACATCGCAGAGGAGATGATGATTTACCTTTAGTATGGGATTTGGCATCTGAGTTTCGTGCGCCAATTGTCGATGATTTAGTCTTACATTTCGCTCGAAATTTTGCTCACACTAATGGCAATGGAAACGGTAAAGGCAGACCACACACTATTCTCCAACGCTTTCTTCAGTGCTGGGAAGGTAAATTGAAAACTTTTGTATTGCATCCTGACGGTGGAGAAGTTAGTTATCGCCAGTGCATGAATTTACAAGTACGTGAATATATCTCGTGTTTGTTGGGTGATGTGGAATACTATCGTCCATTAGCATTAAAATTTCATCCTGCACATTCTGATGTTGCTGATGCTGTTGCACCAGTTCCAGTACCGTTAAAATTGGTGAAATCGTAATGTTTTACCTAGTTTGCTACGACATTGTAAGCGATACACGCCGTAACAAAGTAGCGAAACTTTTAGAAGCTTATGGGTTGCGAGTGCAAAAGTCAGTTTTTGAGTGTGTATTAGACGAAAATCAGTACACAACTCTATCCAAATACCTGACTCGACTGGTGAATAAACGCGAAGACCAAGTACGATTTTACCCGATGTCTGCACACACTCGATGCAAAGTCGCAGTTGTAGGAACGCAACCAGAGTTTGTGGTTGATGATGCGGCGTTTATTGTTTAGTCTTTTAGCCCCACACAAAAATGATGACTTGGGAAAAAGTGCGTAGAAACTTTTGTGGTTTCTCGCCGCGATCTCCGCCTTATGCGTGACAATATCTGCGCTTCGGTCTAGTTAGATATTCACGCAAAGCAAGAATGGATATAAAATTCCGTCTCATCTTTACGTCCAAAGCTCAAAAACAACTTGATGTTTTAGCTCATCAAGACCGCAAGCAATATCAGAAGGCTTTTCAATTTTTATCTAAATCTGGGCCATCATACCGCAGTTTAAGAACCCATCGTTATCGATATAAAGGAGGCGATATCTGGAGTTCTTCTGCATCAATGGCAAAGCGATTCTACTGGCATTTTTTGGAGGAACAAACCATTGTAGTCACACATTTAGATTCACACTAATCAAGTTAAAAGTAAAAAGTCAAAAGTAAAAATAAAGAATGCTTAGACCGCAAGCTTTTGACTTTTTTATTCTTTTTTTGCCTTTTACCTTTTACCTTTTGCCTTACTTCTATGCTCAAACCTCGTCGATTAACAACACAAGAATTACAGCTAATTGACTTATACAGCAATTGGGATTTTGGTATGACTCCAAAACAGTTTTACGAAAAATGGGAAGTAAGTTATGAACAAATTGCTTTGATATGTTATCGTTCTGATTCTACTGTGCGCGGTTGGTTTAAACAAGGTAAGTATCGACGTTACCCTAACGTTAATGATTTACGCCACCTAGCGTTAATGAATTTCTTGCTAGAGCATTTTGAGGAAATTCCTGAACATTTACGAAGTTCATTAAGTTTGGTTTCTTCATCTTAATTGTACAAATTCACAAAAATGTTCAGTTGTCAATATCATGTAGACCTGTTTTGATTGATTTTCACGAATTAATGTGATATTGAGCAATTCAAAAACACATTATTCAGAAATTTGCAGCAATTTTCAGAGGTGATTATGACCTATTTTGAGCAGTTACATCCGTGGTGTATAGTTCGCAACTTACCTAGCAATAACGATAGCACAGTAGTAGCGAGATTTCGTCGCCGCAATGATGCAACTGCTTACCTACAAGTGCTGCAAAGACAAGTGAATAATGTGAATTTTGTGTTGAAGTTTAATTTTCAAACGTGAATTGCTTGACTTCTTCGGAAGTCGAACTAATGGAAACATTGGCATTTATTTCACATATATTTGCTAAATCTTCAGCTAAATTTTACTGCTGGAGATTTTTTTATAGGTGGTTAGGCAAAAATGCGATCGCTTCTTAAATATACAAAATATTTATATACAATTAAATGTAATTATATAAAGATAAATTGATTTAGAAGTAGTTTTACTCAAGTTGCTTGTCGAGTTATAGTACTATTTTTTATACATTAAAAATTAACGCCAAATAAAATTAACCCAGTTTGAAATGCTGAAATAATAAGCATTTCAGATATTGTAGTTATTGTAATATGAGTAAATTTTATCAACGTAAGTTATACGCACTACTGCGATCGCCAGAATGTGCTGACTGGGGAGAAGCTGTATTATCACAACTAGACTGTATCAAAAATGACCTTACAGATTTAGAAAATTGGTGGAATGGAGTAAATAGCAATGCAGAGATGGGTCAACACGCCCAAGATATTGCTTCTTCCTCAGATCGCGTGAACATACCTCATGTAAAATACAGCGAAACTCCTACAAAAGTTACAGTTTGCCATCCTATCAGTGGACAAAAGCAGCAAGTTCAAACTTTACAACGTCCCAGTAACTCACTAGATATTGACCAGATAAAAAATAAAACTGAAGCCAAAGAAGTGTTTTGGTGGTTTTGGCGATTTTACCCAGAACTCTTAGCAAACACCCAATCTGATGCACTCCTATTTCCCGCACATTCTGTTATTCCCGACTGTCCCCTACACAGCCACCAAAGCACAGTTTCAGCACTGACAGGTGCAATGTTTCCCGAAAACTGGCAAGGTGGAGACTCACAAACACCATATTTATTGATATTCTCCTTCTCACCAGTACAGGAATTTATCAAATCTTCCCGTAAATTCTTAGATTTTTGGGCTGGTTCATATTTATTACACTATCTCAGCAGTAAGTTGTGCTGGTATATTGCCCAAGAATTAGGCCCGGATGCAGTGATTGTACCTTCCTTGTGGAGTCAGGAGATAATTGATGCGTTGATTTTCAAGGAAAAATATCCCCATTTTGTAACTGATTTTAAGCGTCTCCAGAAAGATAAAAAAGACCCAGTGGGAAGGTTTACAGATAAAACATCCACTAGCTTGAGTACGGCTGGATTTCCTAATATGGTGACAGTCTTGGTTCCCGGAAAAGAATCTGCTCAGAAATTGGGGAAGGAACTTAAAGATACACTAACCCAAGAATGGGTAAAAATAGGTGAACAAGTTCAGCTTTGTATCAGAGAAAAAGTAATTGAATATTTAAAAAAACCAACGACAAAAATAGATTATCTTCTAAAAGAAACTTTTGGTGATTTAACTGAATTATCAGATGAATTCTTAGAACCATATAAACACGAATTAGAACTTCTGCAACGCGAAAGTTGTTGGGAATGGACAAAACTCTGGGATGAACAACTAAAACATACTTGGGAGCCTTATTGGGCTGCAATTCCTTTAGGAAGTCCAGATTTACCATTAGTTAAAGATAAAGCAAATCAGATATTCGACCAATACTGGATTAAAGTTCAACAAGAAATTGCCGACGCACTTATAGATATACCTACACTAGCCGAAGCAAATATTTACGATACTTTGAATGTAGGAACTTGGTGGGGAAGTCTGCAACAAAGATTGCGGATATGTTTAATAGCAGTCAAAAATACGCGGAATTGGCAAATTCCTACTGCTCCAGGAGAACGTTCAACCATATCAGGTCAATTCAGTGCTGTTCACCCTCGGTTTAACTATACAAAATTTTCCGCAGGTGCAGGAATGCCTAATGGTTCCATGCGCCTATTTGGGATATTGATGTCAAAATCATTTCCAGGATTATTTAATGGTTCAGAAAGATTGAACGCATTAGAACTGACAAAGCGAATGGCGTGGGTTTATGGCGGAGTTGCCGAAGAATTGGGAATTAATGTCAAAGCTATTAAGGCTATTGTCAAAAAAATTAAACTCGAACGGTCAGAAGAAAAACAGATATTTCAAGTTATTAGAGAAAATCAATTTATTTACGAACGATTATTACGGTTTCCTAACTTAAGTTCCATTGCTTCAGCCAGATTTTTACATGACCATCCAGAGATAGCTCATAAATACAGGGAGAATCTTAATAAAAAGATTAAAGAACGATTACCAAAATACCAAGGTTTTTTTCGTTTCTTAACTCGTGTTCGTTCCTCTCAAATCCCAAAAACAGATAGTAAAATTAATACTCTGAACAGTTTGCCACATAATTATAACGGTGTCATGTTCTCCAGCAAATGGTTAGCAGATGACATGGGTTTACAAGGTGAAGATGTTAACACTCTCCGAAACATAATTAATATAATACATAGCGAAACAGGGTTTGGTGAAAGTAGTCCCGCCGATTGGTGGGTGATTATCCTCGCTGATGGTGATGGGATGGGTAGTTACGTTTCTGGGGAGAAGCTGAAAAAGTACAAGGATTATATTGAAGATAAGGCTGTTAATAAAAACAATGAGAATTTTGATAATAATTTATTTAATGAACTTTTAGAGAAAACTAATAAACGTATGGGGCCAGCAACCCATGTTGGACTCAACCGTGCTTTGTTGGACTTTTCTAACCGTCTGGTTCCCTATTTAACTGAAAAACGTTTCTGTGGGCGAGTCATTTATAGTGGTGGCGATGATGTAAAAGTGGTCTTACCTCTAGAAGACTTACCAGAATATCTATTATCATTACGTGCAGCTTGGTGTGGTGATGAAGATCCTCATCAAGAGTTTACTAATTCTCGTAATAGTGCTGAAAATCAAGCTACTGGCTATTGGTATCCTACTGATAAGGTAAAAGGTTTACCCAAGCGTCCCCACTTCACAATGGGAAAGAATGCAACGATGAGTGCAGGTGTAATTATTGCTCATAAAAGCGTTCCCCTCCCCACGGTTTTAGAAAGCTTGTGGGAAGCAGAAGGAGAAAGGGCTAAAAAAATCCCTGGCAAAGATGGTATTTGTTTCCGTGTAATTTATGGTGGTGGAAATCAATTAGAAGCACTAATGAAAGGTGAATTACTAGAAGCGTGGTGGGAATGGGTGAAAGATTTTGAAGATTACAAAGAAAAACTCAGCCCATTACTGTATCGATTAGCCGAGGAACTCCCCCATCGCGCTTCCATCACTGAAGATTACAAGCTGTTCTCTAAAGCAGCGAAAGTCATAATGGACAGCCGCGATAACAGCAAAGAACTTCAGCAAACATTTGAAAAAATTGGACAATGGTTAGATAAATGGGAAGATTGGGCAAAATCAGCTTTACAAAATAATTCTGAAGCGATCGGTACTACACCCGAAGATTTAGCCAAAATCTTAAGATTTACCGCTTTTTGGGTTGATAAACGGGTAGAACGTTGGAAATGGAGTGCGAAATAATCTATGCACTGGTATAAAATCACTCCCCTGGATTTACTATTATTTCGAGATTGCAAACCCTTTAGTCCTGGTGATGGGTCGTGGGCAAAAAGTTTATTTCCACCGATGCCAATTACAGTATTTCAGGCTTTGCGATCGCTTCTCCCGCAAACTAATACTCAATCTGAACGTATTCAGCGCAATCTATCTTTCCTCGGCCCATTTTTATTAGACAGTAAGCAGATTTTATGGCTACCCACACCCAAAGATTTAGTTTGTTTATATCCACCAGGACAAGACCGCAAAATTGCCACTGATAACTGGAGCGCAATTCAACGCCTGCAACCTCTTCCCAAAGATGAAGCGTGGAAACATTTAGCATTTGATGACCAACAAATTGATCCATTGGTTCTTAATAAAAAATGGTCTGGAAATATCAGTCCACCCAAACCTTTGATCAAAGCCGAAGCATTGTTTAATTACCTGGAAAATAATAGTAATTGGCATCCAGAAGACTTTCATGAAAATCCTTGGAAGACTCAGGTTTTACCTCATATTCAAATGCAAACTGACAAGCGACAAGTTAAAGATGCTGATGGTTATTTTACTGAAGTTGCAGTTCGCTTGGAAGATGGATGGTGTTTTATAGCAGGGTTGAGTGAGAAATTACCTGAAAGTGTAGTGCGTTTGGGGGGAGAAGGACATCGAGCTTTAGTATCGCCTCTGGAATCAAACACCGTATTAGAAAAACAACTTGAGTTGATAGAAGGCGTTAGCGAAGCTTGCCGCAGGCATCGCTCTTTAACAGTACCAAACTTTGCCTATCTCCTCACCCCTGGACTAGCACTATTTAACGAAACATACAGCGCCTATCCTCAAGATTGGAAGTTAAAGCTAAAAGGTTGTGCTACTGATAAAGCATTACTCTGGGGTGGGGTTTCAACGATGCGTAAGGAGAATAAAACAAAAGAAGAACCTGCACTATTACCGCAAAGAGCATTTGTACCACCAGGAACAGTGTACATTTTTGATGGCGTATTACCTGAAAAACTAGAGTTATTACCCCAACAAGGTGGGCGGTGGTTAGAAACTTTTAAACAGCTTAATTATGGAAAATTATTGTGGGGAAGAGGAATTTAATCAATGAATGATTTTCGTACTGGATACCTCTATACACTTGCACCAATTCATTGCGGTGGTGAAGGCGATTTAGGAAATATTTTAGATATTGTCCGCGAAGTACACACAGATTTTCCTTACATTCCAGGTTCTTCTTTACGAGGTAGTTTGCGATGGGATGTCTACTCTATTGATCCAGCAGCCGCAGATAAATTATTTGGTAAGGAACTAAGTTCAGATGGACAAATGGGAGTTCATCAAATTTGGTTTGGTGACGCTCGTTTATTATGGGTGCCGATGCGGACAATGGCAATGAACGGTAATCGGAATGTGTTTACTTGGGTAAGCTGTCATTCGCTGATCCGCGACCATGTATTACTATCTGGGCTGCCAATCACCGAGTTTCCCGATCATCCTGTAGGAACTCAAGCGGGTAGTTATTACGTTGCTGACGCTCAATTACAAGTTTCCGGGCTTACCGAACCCCAAAAACAAGCGATCTCACTAGCGGGAGATTGGCAGCAATCTCTGGCTGGTGCTGTTGAGTCAACTTGGAATAAGAACCGCATCGTCCTTGCTGACAGTGATTTTCAAACTTTAATGGAGCATTCGTTGTGGACGCAGATTCGTAACAAAATTAACAACGATAATAGAAAAGATCATGATGATGATTCTGAAGGTGGTGCAGAAATATTTTGGACAGATGTTTGCATTCCCAGAGATACTATTCTTTACTACCCTTGGGGTTATAAATTAAACAAAAATAATCCAGTAGCTCAACGTGAACATGATTGTTTAATAGATGTTGTTACAGGCTTATTTCAAATTGGAGGACAAGCAAATGTCGGAAGAGGTTGGGTACAAGGCTGGGTAACAAATAGTACTTTACCTCTAATAAATACAAATCAACCTATTCCAGTGGAGGCGTAGTTATGGTTAAACCGGAACAAATGAGCCTGACTGCTCATCAACATATTCAAAAATATCTTGAAAGCATCCATAATACAGTAATTAGTAAAGAAGAATTAAACGCGATTTTAAGACTATCTCAGCATTTACGTGTTTTTGGCTTACTCTCAGCCGCAGCTTATGTAAATCAAACAAATGCTCAAGAAGGAAAGGTGCGATCGCGTATTCTTCCCGTTTGGAAATCTCTACTTGGTCAACTGATCAATTCGGAAACACCACCTTCTGAAGAAGAGTTACGCGAGATTGTTGTCCAGATGGCAAGGGAAGAACCAGCCAAATATATGGTTACTTGGCGTAAAGCCATGATTTTATCAAACCATTGGAATTTTTGGGCAAGAGCCTATTCTGCATAACTCTTCTTTTGATTTTTAATTTATTTATATGTACACTGGTTCTGACTTAGCTAAATTATTAGAAAAGCAACATCAACGTCGAGGAACATCCAATTTATTTAAAAAAGATACTTTTATCCTGCAATGGAGGAGTAAAGTTGGTTCATTTCCTCATCCTGATGTGGAAACGATGGTTTCTGCGGGTGAACCTTGTGGGGCTTGGCACGTTGTTAATGGACGACCAGAAGATAAACGCCAATTAGATGAAAACTTAGAGCAAATGCTAGAACTTCCTCTTAATGGCTATATTCCTGGATCTTCAATTCGAGGCATTGTCCGTGCGTGGGCAATGAAACGCCCCGGTATTCGTATGCAAATGTTTAATTTGCTAGGATCTCAACAAGGAAATATAATTCAAGAAGGAAAAATTGAATTTTTGGATGCTTGGCCAGAAATAGCAACCAAACTTGTTTTAGATATAGTTAACCCACAGCAGAACTTCCAAGTTTATCATGAAGGTCAAGGTAAACCAATTTCAATTTACACTTTGGGAGATGGTGAAGATACTGTTTCAGTAACAGTGGCAATTCGTGGCATTCCTGGTAAAGCTACTCCTCAAGATGTACAAATAGTTTGGGAATGGGTGCAACAAGCCCTAAGTATTCATGGAGTCGGCAGTCGAACCTCCGCGGGATATGGTCAGATTAAAGCACCTAGCGGTTTTATACCATCGCCACAATTGCGCCAAGTTGAAAATGGTTATACTACTAAAACCTTTGAATTTAAACTCTATAGCCAAGGTTGTGCTGGTGCTGATCGGCAACAACAAGATTTCCGCCCTTCCCACTGGCGTGGTTGGTTGCGTTCTTGGATTTTGCGGTTTTTGTTGGGTGTAATGTCGAAAGATAATGCAGAAATAACCTTATCGGAACTCATGGGAATTATAGAACCAGAGACCCGCAAAGGTTGTGTAAAAATCCGTATGATTCCAGACACAGACATTTGGAGTGATCGCTCAAGTAACCAACCCTACTTTTACGTTTGGGAAGGGAAATTAGAAGTGACTGCACCTACTGAAATTCTCAACAAAATTATTCTTCCAATTATCCGATTTGCCGTAAGTACAGGAAGTGTTGGTAGAGGTTGGCGACGACCTTTACATATTTTCCACATGAATAATGGTTATGCTGCAACACGGGGAAGTCATTTAGTCATCAAACACCAAGTTCGCAACAGAGAAGGAAACTTGCAGAAAAGAACTTTAAGTTTGCTACTAAATCCAGAAAGTTGGACTTCTACCTATGATAATTGGTTGACGGCTGTGCGATCGCAGTGGGCAGACAGAATTAACACTAATGCAAATCATTCATTAGAAGCTGAGGTATTTTCACCACGTACTTGTGCTGTTTATGCCGTCCCTGGTTCCGAAGCTAATCCAATTGATGAGAATGATTTTGAATGGCTAGAAACTGATGCTGTAGCAACTCGTGGAGACGGAATGCACTTGATTTACGAACAAACTCCTCCTCGTAATTACAAACGTAATCCTGATATCGGAGGGAATGCGGCTGATAAAAATCCTCATTGTTCATGGGCAAGTATTAAAAGGATTAATATCCCTAGTAAAGAAATAGAAGTGGATTGTCAAGAAATTGTTTGCTTATTTATGGGGGGAAAAACACCTCAGTCAAATCATATCCGCGCCCAGTTTCTTAAAGATTTAAATAAGATAGAGGGAAAGCTACATTTATTTGGCGTGTCTCCATAAACTACAGCACTACATAAGTTAAACGAGAAACTTCTTAAATTTGGTTAACACTTCTTCCAAGCATCTGCAACATAGGCTGAATCAACCACAGTTCCAATGAGATTTACAGGTGTGTTTGCTGAAGCATAGTATCTAACTTTCTGTGACAATCCATCAATAGCGTTAATTCTTTGCTTACCAGGGCGAATATAAACTACTAAAACAGCTTTGTTAGGTAAAACATTAAGTAATTTCTGAAGTTGTTCAGTTACTCTCTCTTCTACTAATTTACTGAGTTCTGTTTCCGAGAGATTACTTCTTTCTGTATCTGTAATCAATTGGTAATTTACCAAATCTAGAACCACCACATCAGCAGAAAGTTTAATACGTTTAGCAGCATCTACAATTCTTGTTGTTTGAAAACCCCTTTGCGCCAGCAGTTGATATTCTTCTGGGTAATCATCTGGTAATATTGATTGTTTCTGTGGAATTACGTAGTCAACAGATATTGCCCCTACGACTTTTTCTCTATCTAAAATTTGTTGGAGATGACTAACTTGTTGCCCTATAACTTCGCTTACTGATGCTTGTAATCGCTTTTCGACTTCTTCTCGTACTAGCTGTCGTGCTTCTTTGAGGCTTTGGTTGAATAAATAAATACTTATAGCTCCTGCGACCGCTAAAATTAATCCCAGCACCACAAAAGAAAGATTAATTGCACCAACAAAGCTACCAAAACTATTATTCAATCTTGTATTAGCATCCTGTAGAAACTGAATTTGATTTTTCAGTAGTTCGATATCAGGTACAGGTGATGGTTTGGGAGTTGATTGATTGGGAGTGGGAGTTTGGGCTATAAAGCACACCCAAGCTTGAGTTAAACTTTCTCCCCATAAATTGGACAAATTTGGCAAATACATACAGAATTATTTTAGTTTTAGCTTATCCTCTAATAGCATAAGGCGATTTTCTGCTACTTGGTAATGCGGGCATTTGGGAAAATCTTATGCGCTTACGGGTAAGGAAGCCTTGACTTACTATGAAGTGGCAGACATTTTTACAGAAGTTTTGGGTAAACCAATTGGCTATACTAATCCCTCATTACTGAAGTTTATTTGGCAAATGCGCGATCGCGGGCTGTCGTTGGATTTCATTTTGGTAATGACAGCAATTTATACAACTGCTCGTTTAGGATTGGCAGGTGGCATTACACCCGATTTAGAGCAATTACTTAGTCGTCCGCCACTGACGATGCGGCAATATGTTGAGGATTATCGAAAGTTTTGGTTGTAAGAATATAGAGTTATAGCTGTTTATTGGCATCATTTTTACCAATCAAATCCCGCTTCACAGCAAGAGCATATCACTCGCCGCAAATACTTCACTCGTTCTTGTGCATTAAGCGATCTCATTACTCAAATATATTCCGACTCTCTGGACGGAGACAGTCAAAAATCTGTTGCAGTCTTCGGGGAAGGTCAATCGGCCTTATCTGACGGCGGTGGAGGAGAAACTGTTGAGTGTTGTGGAGGCTGAAGTTAAAGATAAAACTTAACTGTTGATTCATTTCGGGGCAAAAGTCCGAAGCTTCAAACCCTGATTCTTTCGTTGACAGCCCCGGCAGGCTTATTTAGTAAGGGTTTGAGGCTGTGTTTTTCCAAGTTAATTCTCGATTGAGGCTGTTGATTTTGATTAAATTTGACAAGCCCCGAAAATTAGCTGTAGGATTAGCCCCAGGTAAGGCTTTCACAGCCTAGCCCTTTAAACTTCTTCGGAAGTTGAACTAATGGAAACTTACCATGAAATTCGTCACGCTGATTTTCAATAACTTTAAACTTCTTCGGAAGTTGAACTAATGGAAACAATCAGGAGCGGTGACCAAACGCTGATAAATATCACTTTAAACTTCTTCGGAAGTTGAACTAATGGAAACGCGATCCATGACCCCAATCCGCATCTTCTTGCCCTTCTTTAAACTTCTTCGGAAGTTGAACTAATGGAAACTACCAGCGATGCAGGCTCAAATCACTTTCAATCGTGCCAACTTTAAACTTCTTCGGAAGTTGAACTAATGGAAACCTTGCTTGTAAGCCCCTGAAAACTCAGATTCCAATTCTTTAAACTTCTTCGGAAGTTGAACTAATGGAAACTTTTTCTACTGCTTCAGGATCAAAACCATCGGCTTTAAACTTCTTCGGAAGTTGAACTAATGGAAACTTACAAAACCAGGCGGGGCGGTACTGTACTAACAATGCTTTAAACTTCTTCGGAAGTTGAACTAATGGAAACTTGACTGTTTATGCCTTGCATCTTATCAACTGCGTTGTC
Source organism: Nostoc sp. FACHB-190 (assembly GCF_014696905.1). Classification (NCBI taxonomy): domain Bacteria; kingdom Bacillati; phylum Cyanobacteriota; class Cyanophyceae; order Nostocales; family Nostocaceae; genus Nostoc; species Nostoc sp. FACHB-190. The sequence continues at coordinate 18,328 of NZ_JACJQW010000044.1, read as the reverse complement.
TTTAAACTTCTTCGGAAGTTGAACTAATGGAAACAACTGCCGCTGCAAGGGGGGTGGGAAGTCCTATAAAACTTTAAACTTCTTCGGAAGTTGAATTAATGGAAAACCTCGGTTGCCATTGTTAAAAGCCCCGTTCAGGTTGTTGTAAAATTTTTCAAAATTTAAATTCAAGAATAGTAATTTGCAGAATCATAAAATAGAAATACCCGACTTATTCTGATAAGTTGGGTATATTTTCTTTCTAGTTAGCAATTAAGAACCAGGATGATTTGGTTGATGAGTTTCCATTAATTCGCCTCCACATTGATAGTGGAGACTCCTGCGATGATGAACATGCTGCTAAACTTTTTTGATGAGGAACCATTTCCATTAATTCGCCTCCACATTGATAGTGGAGACTCCCTTGCTGCGATACAAAACATACTACTATTTCATTTCCATTAATTCGCCTCCACATTGATAGTGGAGACCAGAAGTAATAGCTGATTCCGCCTACTATAGCATTTCCATTAATTCGCCTCCACATTGATAGTGGAGACTTAGTAGAAGAAAGCGGAACAATTGTTTTAGTTATTTCCATTAATTCGCCTCCACATTGATAGTGGAGACCTTCATCTGGAAAGTAGTTTCCAGATGAGTCTTGAAATTTCCATTAATTCGCCTCCACATTGATAGTGGAGACCAAAAATGGACATTCTCATAAGATTTCTTGGAGTATTTCCATTAATTCGCCTCCACATTGATAGTGGAGACTGCTGGCACTTGAAAGGCTTGAAATACAAGACTTACAACTACTAAATTCGCGGGTCTTCATCAAAAGTACTGTTTCAGCCATCGCCTGTCAAGTTTGCCCTATGATAAAAATGCTTACAAATTAGTCTGCATCAGGCTTTTAGCGTTTTCGCGGATGCCGTTTTTAGTGAAAATAGCTCGAAGTTAACTGCCGTAAAGGTTGTAGCCTGATTTTTTGCTGAGTTCGCAAAAACAGCTAGTGATCCGCGAAAAAAATGGGTGGAGGAGTGAAATATGAGTACGATCGCTCATTGACACTCTCAGGTCTAAAGACACTGAGATTCTGCGGACAGAGAGCTTTTGGTAGTGTCCAAAGTCTTACTCTCGCTACGGTCGTCAAGCACCGTCTACTCAGTTGGCTAAGGTCTAAGCCTAGCTTACTGGCTACTTTTCTGAGGATGTTTGCAGCCCCATTTAAATCTGCATTAACAATGTACCCATTAGCTGATCGATACAACCCCCGTTGCACTCGCTTTCCCGATGCTTTCCACCCGAATGGCTTTTCGCCGTACTTGGGTAGGGAGTCACCATCTAAGTAGCTGGCTTTTGATGTATGGGATTCTTCGGTTTCCTGGTATCTAATACCGTGTAACTCACAAAGCTGCTTCAATCGGTCTTTAAGCTTGCCCAATGGCATTTGAACAAACTTTTGATTGTTCAATCTACCCATGTCAGCGTTGGCTTTAAATCCATCATTCCAACCAATAACTAATGTACCAATCCCATGCTTTAGGCAATGGTTAATAATTAACTTTGCGGACTTGTTAATACCATCGCGCATCTGATGGTTACGTTTACGAGTTACACTGTCTAACCAATTATCCCAGTACGCTTCCGGTTTGCCTTCTTTTCGTGTTGATACTTTTTTGTTCCATAGCTGATTCATTGCCTTCATTACGCGAGCATCAATCAACAAGGAATTTCCCAAGGTATCAACACAAGCGGCAAGATTATCAGCTGTACCAAGGTCAATTGAGAATGCTTGATTAACATCTAATTCATGTGTTTTCTTTTCTACTTCATAAGATAATTCCAGGTAAAACGCTCCATTTTTAGGCAGGATTGTAAACTCTTTAACCTTTGAATAATCAAAATTAGACGGCATTGGAAGTTGGAAATCAGAAACACCAAACCATCGCCTAATCGTCAATCCCAAAGAAAATTTTAATTGTCCATCAACAAGCTTAGGTTTTTGAGCGCCACTGTTGGGATATGCCACTTTAAACAATTTAGAGCCTTTAAGGTAATCAGGAGGTCTAGGTTTAAAATGTAACTGACCTTGAAAATGTAGTTGCCTAAGTTCTTTGAAAGACTTAAAAGCTTCTATCACTGAATGCAAAGTTTGTTGTGCTGGTGTGGACGGGAGGGATTGAGCAATTATGGATTTTGCCACAGACGGCTCAAAATCTAAATCAAATTTACCTGTCAATATTTTCCCCGTCTTAAAAAATGTCTGACGTGCAAAATATACACCATTGTTGTAAAGCTTTCCTGATTGCTCACACAGGTATTTTAAAATAGCTTTTGTTTCAGCATCGAGATGTAACAAAATTTGCTGAACACCCATTAATTTTTTGACTTTAGGCATACTCTCTTTTAGTTGACTGTATTCATAGTATCAATTAAGCTAGTTGATAGCAACCGAGTTATCAACTAATTTTCATGCTGTCACAAGACGATTACAAAGCCAATAACCATGTTAAATACTTGTTAAATTACCACTTTGTCTGGATACCCAAACGACGCAAAAAAGTTTTAACTGGTGTAATATCAACTAGACTAAAACAGATTTTTCTTGATTTGGCTGTAGAAAAAGGATGGGATATTTTAGCCTTGGAAGTCTCACCAGACCATATCTATCTGTTCGTAAGTGTCAAACCAACAGACGCACCACATTCAATTGTTAAAGCTTTCAAAGGACGTAGTAGCAATTATTTAAGAAAAGAGTTCCCAGAGCTTAAAAAACTGCCTACACTGTGGACTAGCAGTTACTTTGTCAGCACCGCAGGTAATGTTAGCAGTGCAGTTATTAAGCGATATATTGAAGACCCGCACCATGCCAAAAACTAAAAAGACAACGGCGAATAAATTCGCTCCCGTCGCTTGCCTCTCAGGGCTAAAGCCTCTGAGCTTCCCGCTTCCTGCGTTATTTTTGTGAGTTAAGCCCAGCGTGCAGCTGACCAAGTTTCTATTAATTCCACTTCCCCGAAGAGAAGCGACAGCGCCTGGATTAAGAAACAGTGGGCAACAATGGTGTTTCCATTAATTCCACTTCCCCAAAGAGAAGCGACAACTACGGCGGTATCACTACACGCTATATCAAGAAGTACGAGTTTCCATTAATTCCGCTTCCCCGAAGAGAAGCGACATGTTATGCAATTTCCATTCACACCTGAAATGACATTACAAGAGAAGTTTCCATTAATTCCACTTCCCCGAAGAGAAGCGACATGAATGTTTGGGATACCACTACGCTATAGCAACAGCAAGGTTTCCATTAATTCCACTTCCCCGAAGAGAAGCGACCAGGGAAATACGCGGAGAGGAAAGCTTTGAAGCCAATCAGTTTCCATTAATTCCACTTCCCCGAAGAGAAGCGACGATAATCCTAAGAGGGTTATGTTCGCTGGTGACAAAGGGTTTCCATTAATTCCACTTCCCCGAAGAGAAGCGACAGTTGGCGGTTTGCCTTTACCTAACTTCCAGTTATGTTTCCATTAATTCCACTTCCCCGAAGAGAAGCGACCCTACCCAGTTTAAACCCAGACAGGGACTAATGTACAGATGCCATTTGCGACGGGGTATGAATTGGCAACCACTTTTTCTACCATAGTGGGAAGACAAAAGCTCTGAAACACTTGTCCAGAAGGACATCGGCGGGGTAAACGAGATAATGATGATTTCAGACTTTTTCTGACCCTGCCGCAAATTAACAAACTACAACTGTGGAAGTTGAGTAATTGTTTAGTTACTGGCTGGAGTGCATTCATTGATTCGTTCTCAAAGTATTAGCCAATAAGCGATAGCTGCAATTGAGAATAAAGTGGTGTTTCATTTTCTATTAATTTAGTTTTCAACGAAACTCATATCGCAAGCACTTTTATTAATGTAGTGCCACACTTCTAGCAGAAGTGAGATTACATTTGTTAAAAGCTAATTAAAGGAACTTGCTATTTCTTGCAGTTTATTATTTACTTTTTCTCTTTTATAAGGTAAATGAAAGTAATCAATGGCATTTAGAAAAGGTTTTTTCACATAATTCGCATAAACATCTAAAACATCATTTGCACTAGTCCTTTGTTTATAACCTAGTAAATATTTAATAACATCACTATCCTCTACACCCCGTAAATTGTGCATAAACTGGTTGCGTATGTCATTATCAAATATCCTATTATCATCGCAGTACCATTCTAGTAAATCCCACCTAGGAAAATTATTATCTATATTTTTTAGCCATCTAATCAAATTAGAATTTTTATTAATCGACTTGTTATTTTTATTATTAAATTTTAGCTTTTGCCATACATCTTGTTTAAAAGTTATAGACTCATTATCAATAGAGCTACTGAAGCGCAAGCCTGAAGGAACCCATTCTATTAGCTCACTTACCTTTTTCGGAGAATTATTTAAGATAACTATATCATTTATGAGAGCTACTTTTGAAAGTATTGCTACCTTCAAAAATGTTTCTTGACTAGCTGCAAGCAATGTAATTCCTTGTAAATAATTCTTCTGTCCAAAGAAAAAACTTATTAGGTCGAGTGCATCAACAATACGTTGATTTGCTTGAGGAACAGTTAATTCTTGACTACTATTAGCCAAAGGATTATAAAGATTAAAAAAGTCAACCATGCTATTCAGTTCAGCAATGGCAGACTGGCTAATTCCATCTATTTGCTCTAAGATTTTAAGTGCAGCCCCAGGGAAACCTGTGATAATTAGTTGTCTTGCTTTCTGAATCTGTATTCCTCGCCAATAACTAGAACTAGCAATCTCATCTGCTCCAGATTTTTGTTGATAATTTTCATCAAAATATTGATTACTAACTATAAATTTGACATCTTTAAATTTACCTAAACTGACAAATTGTATAGCAGAAGATATAGCAGGTGTCCCAGCTTGATGGCTGACGTAAGTAGTAGAATTTGACTCTAAATCTAAATCATCAAAAACTTTTGTTACTAATGATAAAGTTGCATCCCAGTGATCTATTCCTTTATTTTCTGTTTCAGGAGATAGAGTAACAAATTCTGGCTGACACTTAAAAATACCTTGATACTTCTGAAAGTACCACTTTAATAAGGGTTCCATACTAGAGGTATCTTGCCAATAAGGTGATTTTTCATGTATTCTTTGCTCTAAAGAATGAAAAATTTGCGCTTGGTCTGTAAGTAAAACTATAATTTTTTTAAGCTTGATTTCTTCTTTCTCAAAATACTCACGATACGTATCAAGCAAAGGAAAGCTTAAATCATTGGCATAATAGTCTGGATACTTGGCATAGACTTGACCTAATACTCTTGCTGGTACTGTGAAGCCAGAACTTTCATCGCGTGGATCTCGTGGGGTTGCACAAGCAAAGTCCCAACATTCTAAATCATCCCTAACTTCTTCATGAAAATTTCCCCAATTGAGGTCGTGTTTAAGAATAACATCACTATTCCCAGTAGTTACAATCCAAATATTCATGATTATTCACCCCAAAGTTGAGTAAAACTGCTTGTTGGTAAAAAAGTTAAAAATCTTTGGGTTATATCATCACTTTTATCTGGAAAGATAGTTAATAATTCTATGTACTGTCTTCTTTGACGAATCACTTCTTTATCTCTTAACTTGTAATGTGGATACATACGATGCCATATTCGTCCAATATTACTCATTTTTCCTGTCAAACTTGAACCTTTAATAGAATTGCTACCTTGATAAACGTCATGAAACCATCTCACCGCTAAACTATCATCTTCATCCTCAGCAATACGCCCCCAGACTTGAACTTTTTGCGGATGAAAAGATTCCCGCCATGAACTTAGTTGATTACTAGGCTGTTTACCTTTTAACTTGACCCAGTTCTCAGCAGCCATGTGAACATTGTTTAGAATATTTGTAATATGAGTAATACTATTAACTGGAAAATAGTATTTATTTGATTGCTTGGTAAATTCCCAATGGCAACCAATCATGGGTTTATTCCCATTCTTTAAATATTCTGGAAAAAATAAGCGGTGATCTATACGTCGCCAAGATTTACCAAATCCACCTAAAAAGATGGAGAATCTCAAAATTTGTGTAGCCAAATTTCTTAACTCTTTTTTATATTCAGTTGTTAGCTTACTACTAGAGATAAGATGCAAAGTGCCTGAATTTAATTCATAAATTGGCATTTTAACGTTTTGATACTTAAATTCATCTATTTCTAAATCAACAGGATTAAATGCAATCCCTAATTGCCCAACTACTGCACCATTACTACCAGCAAATCCACCCCATAGTTCTTTAGTTAATTCTTCGGCTGTATCTTCATCTGTCACACCACTGAATAAACGTAATGTGTGACCACGCAAAGCCGCCTTAAACATATTGGGACGAAATTCCCCCGTTTTATCAATTAATTGAGAGGCAAGACCCTGACCTCGTAAATTCACAGTGACTAATTTAGTTTCAAGATGATTGATAGGTTGACCATAACCAGCACTAACTCTAGAACCAATCCCTCGCTCTATAGCTTTGTCCCAAATACTCCAAATAGTCTCCCATTCACTTTCTTCTAACTCAATTGTGCTAGAAATACCAAAAATTAAAATTGGCTGATAAAGCGATATTTGTAAAAAAGCTGAGTGAGCAGCATTGCTTTTAACTTGCCATTTTTCCTGTGGATGAATTACGTCTATCAATGGCTGTTCACACCAAGTATCATCTTTAGGGTAAGCACCATGAAAGCGTAGTATCCCCGGTCGAGTATTGTTAGAATCTTGTTTACCACCACAGTATTTTTGGGCTTGCTCAGAATTACAAACACGCCGAAAAGCACCTTTCATACTTGCGCCAGGATAATAAGGAAATCCTCCCGCAGCAATTACTTTTTGTAGTATTTCCTTCCATGCGGTCAATAAGGTTTGTTCAACCTGTTGCTTTGAAAATTCTCCCTTGATAAGAATACGATTAGGCATCCCTTTTTGAAGATTGGGAGATGAAGGGGAAATTACTATTGTCGTCTTTGACGCTTCTAGGACTATCTGTTGACTGAGATAAGAAAGAATTAAAGATGCACCATATAAGTCCCGCAACTTCCGCGATTTCTCGATGAATCCCTGTACGGGAGCGAAAGTAATTGCTGTATATTTTATTACGTCTACCATAGATCACTGTTTACAGTCCTGTCTAAATTACAGTAGAAATTTGAACTTTTATTCTGTAGTTATACTTTGTAATAATTCTAGTTTTTGTTTTAATCACTTGATTAGTAAAGCTAGGCTAGTAAGTTTGCTTAAGTAAAAATAACACATATATTATTTACGTAATATAGGGGAGTTCGGAGTTACGTAATACCAGGCAAATTACTGTGACATTCATATCTTCTCGAAAAAACCAAAAATGTGAATGCCTTTTCATGCGAATGACGAATTTTTTTTAAAGATAGCCGTAATTTTTGAGATTTTGTAAATTTGTGATAAGAAATCCACTATTCTGCTTTCTGTTGGGCAGGAAGCTTACACTGACCGTTTGCAGCAGTGCAAGTAGTTCACTACCAGATATATAATGCTTTTTAGAGTTGTGTTGATCTAGTGCTTGAAGGCCTTACGAAGCAAAAGCTCCGCAACGAACTCCCTCCGATTGGGTTAAATCGGAATTAATGGAAACGCTTCGTTAGCGTCGCCGCCGCTACCTTTGCAGTCCCTCCCAATTCAGTAAAATTGAATTAATGCTCATTTAAAATTGAAATTACAGACTATGAATTATTTTGTTGTTCGCTTGAAAACCCTAGACAATCAATAAATAGCAATTAAAAGTTAAAGTAGAAGAATTTTTAGCCTTGAACTTTTGATGATTTGTCACTTTCTCATTGGTATCCCTGGAAGCGGGAAATCCACCTTTGCTGCCGAGTTAGCAAAGTTAGGGAATTATCGCATCGTCTCCACTGATGCAATTCGCCAAAAACTCTATGGTGATGCAACTATTCAGGGTGAGTGGCTAGAAGTGGAGACAGAAGTGATTTCTGAGATTGTGAATGAGATCGCTTTTGGTAATGACGTAATCTACGATGCTACAAATGCCAAGCGGGTCTGGCGAATGGATTTATTAAGTAAGCTCAAATCATCTATTGCTGCCTTACCCCAACATAGCGATCAAGTTCAGTGGATAGGGTGGTATCTGCAAACTCCGATTGCAACCTGTAAGGCTTGGAACCAAAAGCGAGAACGCCAAGTTCCAGACATGATAATTGAAAATATGCACAAATATCTGCAACTGTTTCCACCAGTGGCAGCAGAGGGATTTGTTGCAATCAAAGAAATTGATGTCACTGCGCCTAAATTTGACATCCAGCAAATTCCAGCCCAAATCAAAAAGCTGCCACGCACCTTTATCAATCGTGCTAACCGCAATCATCACGTAACTCTACATTCCTACAGTCGGCTGCTAGACTTTGAACGCCTAATGTATTTGATTTCCTTGATTATCCGTTACCCAGGAATTGGAAATCTACAAACCACTAACCCCAGTCTAGTTGAAAGCATTTTTGGGCATATCCCTCAGTTTGTAAGTTCCATAGAAGAAGTTACGGCTGTTATGGGTAAAGTATGCGGTCACATCTATGCCGATACTGGAGCGATCGCATCTGACTTAAACTGGCTAGAGCAAAATTCACTGATCGGCACTGATAGCTTTTCGACTTCTTCTTTGATTTTCACACCCCTGGGCAAATCTATTGCACAATCTTCTGTTGTGACTCACAGCTATTCCGACTGGGCTACATTTGAAAGATTAATACAAATAATTCGTTTTATTCTCCATCACCCATTTTTACAAGATATAGGCAAAGGTAGTCTACAAACTCTTGTCTCGGCACTGAAGCAGCATGAAATTATCGATGGCGACAACTTAGATACTGTTCGCAAAGATATTGAAAAAGTGCTTAAGCCATACAAAATATTGCCTGACTTCCCATTGAGAGATGGTTACTTTGCCGGGACAGCGATTTTATCGGCTCAGGAGTTAACAAAAGTATTTGATGTGCTTCAATCTCAGGCAAAAAGTTTGAATGACCCTGTAGCTTTGGAAATTTATGAAACTTTTGCTGCCCGAATGACGCAAAGTAAACTAAATGTTCATCAAGTTTATCCCGTACGAGCGATCGCTAATCGTAATATAGTTGATCCGGAATTTTTACCATCAGATGCTCTGTCAAGAAATTTGCAGCAATTAGAAGAAGCAATTGCTAAAGGACAACTGCTAGAATTAAACCGCTTTCCCGGAGGTGGGAGGTTTGCTCTTGATGAGGAAGGTTTTTTTCTTGTATTTCCATTGCAAATTGTGTTTTATAACCAAGCATGGTATTTAGGATTTGAGTGTGAAAGCGGAAAGTATAAGGGATTATTTCGATTTGAGCGTTTAGATAGATTATTTGTTGGCCAACCACAAGTACAAGTACGTTCTAGACAAGAACAAGAAAATTCATTGAGAAAGTTGCAAAAACTTTCTGCTGCTAGTGCTGGAATCTTTTTGGGGTATGATACCAATGACCAGCGTAAGTTTCTTAGTCAAGATAAGCAAGAACGCTTACAAGTTTGTCAAACAGTAGAGTTATGGTTTAACAATGCCATATTTCGCTTTATTAGTGAAGGAACAAAGAGGTTTCCTGCTAAACAAATGAAAATGTCTTTACCTGTAGACAGTAGAAGATTAAAATTGCCAAAATCTATTTTTTGTTTAGAGAAAACAACAGATAAAAATTTTCCTAATCGTTTTCAATTACTACTACCTAAGTGGTATTTTGATGATATAGAATTCTTACGCTGGATTGTCGGGTTTGGTGGTAGCGTCAAGGTGGTAAAGCCAGACGATTTTAAACTGTTTAGGTTTGTGTATCTAATAGTTTCCATTAATTCCACTTCTCCGAAGAGAAGCGACCCCTCTACTTTAAGCCCTTGTGGGATCTAAAGTCCAGACACCATTTGCGACGGGGTTAGTGAATACGACGATTTTGCTCTTAATTAAGAAGGTGAAATCGGCTAAAATCCAGGCACAGAAAGGAATCGGCAGGGTCAACGAGAAATTAAGCCTTTCCAGATTTTGCTTACCTCGCCGCAGAAAAAGTAGTAGTTTGCATAAATTTGTCATTCGCATAAAACCACTAGAAAAATTTAAAATCAGCTTTTAATCTAAGTTATCAGGTGAATGGGTTTAAAACCACGTCGTTCTACGACGGCTTTTCAAGATTGCTGGATGTACTTTTTAAGAACTTCAAGCGGCGCACCCCCAACCGAAGACACAAAGTAACTAGGACTCCAGAGAGCTTGTTTGCCATAAGGTTTAGGGTATCCAGCTTGACCATATCTACGACTGGATACACCTTTTAAAGCATTGACAATTTGAGATATTGAGATTTTGGGTGGAAACTCGATTACTGTGTGAATGTGGTCTGACTCTCCGTTAAATTCAAGTATTTGGAAATCCATTTTTTTAGCTACTTCTACAAATGATTTGTGGATTAGTTCAAGGCTTTCATTAGTAAAAATCTTTCTTCTATATTTAGTAACACAGACCAAATGTATTTTTAGGTCTGAAATGCTATGTCTTTCATGCCTTAAACCACTTGTCATCTTTGACTGACCAATGTAGAATATTTGAACAGACCAATATTAACACAAGCATGAAAGCTAGGTATCAGTACAGATTCTATCCAACAGACCAACAACAACAGAGTTTAGCTCAGTTGTTTGGATGTGTTCGAGTTGTCTGGAATGACGCTTTAGCTATCTGTAAGCAATCCGAAAAAATGCCAGGGTACAACAAACTCTCGGCAATACTTACCCAATCTAAAAAGACTGATGAAAGAAAATGGCTATCTGATGTTTCTTCAGTGCCACTACAGCAGTCTCTTAGGCACTTAGATGTAGCTTACAAAAACTTTTTCAACTCCATTAAGGGCAAGAGAAAGGGTAAAAAAGTTGGTATTCCTAAATTTAAGAAGAAAACCAACTCGCAGTCAGCAGAGTTCACCTCATCTGGTTTTTCTATAAAAGATGGAGAAGTTTACTTAGCCAAAATTGGAACTATCAAACCAATTTGGTCAAGAGAGTTACTATCTGAACCTAGTTCTTGTACTGTCATAAAAGATTGTGCTAACCGCTATTTTCTAAGCTTTGTAGTAGAGATTGAACCCAGTATTACTTTTGCTAATAACCAAAGCATAGGTATTGATTTGGGGCTAAGAACTTTTGCTGTAATGAGTAATGGAGAAAAAGCTTTAAGTCCTAATTACTCAAGACATGACCGCAAAATTCGTCAACTACAGAGAAAGTTAGCACGACAACAAAAAGACTCAAAAAGAAGAAACAATACTCGCCTTAAAATTGCTAAACTACATAACCAAATTGCTGATACCAGAAAAGATTTTTTGCACAAGTTGTCAACCAGAATAGTTAGCGATAACCAAGTAATTGTTTTGGAAGATTTGAATGTATCGGGAATGGTTAAAAACCGTAGGCTATCTAGAGTGATTAGTTTGCAGGGATGGCGAGAATTTAGAAATCTTTGTGAGGCTAAGTCAGAAAAGCTTAACCGTGAATTTCGAGTAATAGATAGGTGGCAACCAACAAGTCAGATATGTTCATGTTGTGGTTTTCGGTGGGGTAAAATCGACCTTTCTGTTCGCTCAATACTTTGTTTAAGTTGCGGCACTGAGCAGGAAAGGGATGAAAACGCATCTAGGAATATAAAAATGGTCGGCATGGGGCATCAGCACGACCTTAAACGGACGGGGAGCGACCATAAGACTACTTCGGTAGCTAGTTGCTGTGAACCGTCAAGAATCACCGACGTTCTACGTCGGTGAGTATGTCAAATAGTAGTTTATGATATACCCTGTGATAAGAGACGCAAAAAAGTTTCCGATTTGTTAGAGGGTTATGGTAAAAGAGTCCAATATTCGGTATTTGAATGTATTCTTAATCAAAAAAAATATAATGAACTAAAAAATAGACTGCGTAAACAAATCAATCTATCAGAAGATAGCGTTCGATTTTATCCTTTAAGCAGGCATACATTTAGCCAAATTGAAACTTGGGGAGAGCCACCAGTTACTGAGCTACCAACGTCAATCATTATATGAACTATTCCACCCTCAGCATCAAAGCTGGATGCCAAGTTGATGAATTCCGCTCTGCTAGATTACCCCCCACCCGGAAACTTTCGCATCATCTCCCGCAACTCAACAGCCTCCCCATCGACCGTATAAACCACGTTACCCGACATCGCCAACACAATCCGCTGCCGCCGCGCCCACTCAAACCAAGCACTAACATCTGCGGTAACGGTGTTTTTCCCCTTAGCCCCACTCTTACAGGAGTTGATAAACAGCCCAGTCGGATTATCACACCAACCTTCTGCGATCGCATCCTTCACCCTAGCGATCGCACCCTGAACATTCGCCCAATGCTTCTTGATCACGCCCAAACAAGGCTGAGGATTGATCCGCAATCGCCTCAACTCGTTACAAACCTCCGCAATTTCCTGCTTAAACACATTTAAATTAGCTTTATCATCCGCCCCGGAAAGCTCGTCCTTATGAGAATATTCCTCGTTAGTTGAGTAGTCCATTTCTTGTTCATCAACGAAGCGAAGAGTCTGGGGTTGCTCTGGTTGGGGAGTTAAACAAACCAATTCGGGTTCGTTGTCCGAGATTTGGCTTTCTTCCAGTTCACTTTTTTCTTCTTCAGCAGCAGCAGCGTGTTGTTGTGAGGAGAACTCTTTGGAGGGGAACTCTTTGATATGATCTGTTGGTGGTGAACATATTGAAGTGTTCAAAGCACTCAATTCGATTTGCTGTTTTTGACAAATTTGATTCCATAGGGCTTCGACCTTCTCCAGGTTAACGGTGAACCAGTTCGCCTGATACCAAGTCTTCTGACTGTGGCGGCAGACATCGATTAGCTCGAAATTCCTCAAGTTAGCGATCGCACGTCTGATTGTAGAGATTTTGAGAAAAGGCAGTGTTTGTCCCCAGTCCTGGAGGGTCTTCCAAAACCAGCGCCGTCCGTCAGCTTTGATGTGCTTGGAGATTTGACAAAAGTAATGAATCTGTTGGAGTATGACTGCTTCTTCTAAACCAATCTCTGCTGCCAGTAATGGCGGAACCAGCAGAGGGGATTCTGGCGTAATTAGTTTACTGCTCATATTTTTACCCAATATTTAAAATGGCATTTCTTTCTGTTCTTCGTCTGAAGCTTGCGACCAAAACTCTCTAAGCTTTTGGAGCTTCGCTGCCTGAAACTGCTGTTTCTCTTCGAGCGACACTTCATCAACCAAACGCTCAACCTCAGCCCGTTGCCGTTCCTTCATCTGCTCAACCGTGGCCGCAGGCAAAGCTAACGGTTGATTCTCTTGAGATGGTCGGAAGTTGCGACGGCGGTACAAAAACCTAAAGTGTCGTTTGTCTTGTGAAGGAAGCGATCGCCAGACTTCGGCATCCCAACCGGGGGGTATGAAATCGGCTGATGGGGGCAGTAGGTTCTGGATTTGGGCTTGGAGGTCAGCGATCGCCTTGCCTTGTTCTTGGATTACCTTATTTTGCTGTTCTAGTTTTTCCCAGAGTTGGGCGAGTAGTTCTGAGTTTTGTGGGGCTAACTCTGCTTCACGGGTTTTCACTGCAAAGTAATTTTGTGCTGCGGCGATCGCACTCTTGCGAGGGTCGCCATTCATGGCCACCAAATAACAGGCGTGTCGTGATAGCTTGAAATCTTTCAGCACTTCTCGAAATGCTTGAGATGTGCCAATTTGCGCCATTTGGACAATATCGACCAAATGGTGGGATGGATCTATCCCTGAATTTTTAGCACTGATTTTCGCTCTTTCAACCGTGTCCTTAATTCTTTTCCAAGTTTGATAACCCAGCAAGGTTAACAATTCAGTAGCTAACCAAAACTCACTACCATCAGAGTCAACCTGTTTAATTTGGTCAAAGGGGCTGGAGTGACTTTCACTGTTAATAATCGCGTCCATACTTTCTCCTGGTTTTTGACGCATAAAGCTATTTCGGCATAGTTGCAATGCCTGAGCGGATTTTGAAAGCTTTTAATTGCAATCTATTGAATTGCGATAATCTACCGTTTAGTCAGGTAGTCAGAACAAAATAACAAAACATAATTCTCGATCAAGTGGCGATCGCTTGTGCTTTGCCCTGATACTAATAGTTGCAGATAACTATTGAATTTGTCAACTAAATATTGCATAATATGGCAAGGCAAGAAAAAGAAGAAGAGGTTGTAATGCTACCACTAAGTGAGGTGGGGTCAATTAAATGGACAAAGGAGCGTGGGGAGAAAATGCGCTCGTTACGTGGTGAGATGCCATTGATGGCATTGTCTAAAAAGCTTGCCGAGAATGATGTTGATATTTCTCGCCAATATTTGCACAGAATGGAGACTTATTCCGATGTTAAAGGTGCTTCCCCTGAGCTTGTGGCAGGGCTTTGTAAAGTATTTAACTGCACACTAGCTGAATTGTTGTGTTTGAAAGAAACCAAAATTGTGCAATTAGGGGTTGACAATCGCAACTTTTAGTTGCACTATAGTAATCAAGGGCAAAGGAATAGCAAACCGCCTGCACCTAACGCAATCAAGGGTTTGCACTAGCAAAATAACAAACCATCAAGCATAAAATTAGCAGCCACCGGGACTAGCAGCCGGAAGCCAAAAACTTGTATTGCTCAAGCCACCGGAGATGATTCCGATGACCTACCAAGTCTAAAAACTGGTAAAAAAACGAATGTGGATTCGTCAAATTTAGAAGTGCGATCGCTAACCCCACGGGGGGCGATCGCTTTTTAACTAGTAGCATCGGAGGTCATCAGCATCTTGGCTAAAGATCCGATTCAAAAATTGAATGCAGCCAAAAGCAAATGGATGCAAGTCACTGGTTATCCACCAAAAGTAAGTTTTGTTAGGATGTGTTTACCAGATTTTGGCTACTTTGATTTCGAGAATATTTCTCACTGGAGAAAGGCAATCGACCTTTTCCAAAAGAAATACATTAAATCAAAAAAGCAATTGTTATTGCATCCATTAATGCGTCCATTAACACCAGCACGAGAGGAATGGGTCAAAACTACTGGATTAAAAGCTTCTCTTCAATCTGTAATAGAGGTGTTACCAGAATGCAAGTTTCCTTTGAAAACAGAACGAGATTGGTTCTTAGTGACATCTCTCTATGTACAAAGATATCCCGAAAAAGTTCTGTCGCAGGACTCAACAGTTAAGGTAATTAAAGAAGAATACGAAGTTATTCAAACCAAGCCTCTTAATAAAACACCGCACGACTTTCAAAAACTTGAGCCTATTGCTAAACCACTACCTGTACTACAGCCGTCAACTCAATTTGTTTCACCGTCACCGCTAAAAGACCCAGCCGAACAGCGAATGTCTGATTCGTTAGCAGAAATATTAGGAGGAATTCGAGAAGCTCATAATCCATCCGGGCGAGTTGATGTGCTAACCAAACTGTATGTTATTGAAGTTAAAAAAGCTGCCAATTGGAAACATGGTATTGGTCAAGCACTGGTTTATCAATTGTATTACCCTAACAAGAAACCCGTCTTATTCTTGTTTGGTGAGGATGTTGGTTTATATAGGAATATCGCTAGGGAACATTGTCATCGCCTTGGTGTGATATACCGAGAAGAATCGCACTTCGCACTACAAGGCAAACAATGAGGTTTTCTGATGACCAAGCCTAAATTTCTCGGAGCATTTCGATATTGCTAAAGCGAAAACCGCAGGATGCAAACAACTTTCGAGCGTTTTCATTCTCGACTGCCGTATCTAATCGAATCTGCTTAATTCCCATTTGTTCAAAACGCTCTACACACAGCATTATCATCTGTCGAGCAATACCTTTTTGACGGTGTTCTGGCTCTACCCACAGGTCGTAAATAAAGGCATATTCCTGCAAGCGGTAAATGGGGATTTCTTGCTCTATTGCTGAGATGAGGAATGCTACAAGCTGCCGATCATCTTCTGCTACTAAAAATACGCTGCGCTCGTTTTGCGCCATTCGCATTAACCATTTTTCGTAATGCTGTTCTATATGTGCTACGAAACCATATTTGGCATTATCCCAAGATTCATGTAAAGCACAAATCTTGGCCACCATTGGCAGAATTGCGGGTACATCATTTGGCTTGGCAGAGCGAATTAGCATAAGCCTTTACAATCCACTGCCGCCATTGCGATCACGCAGAATTCGCAAGATTTCTGCAACATCATTTGTTACTTGCCGTAAGTCAGCTTTAACTTCTCTCATATCAGTTTTTAATTCGCTGACATCAGTTTTAAGTTGACGAATATCTGTTTTTTGCTCTCGCACTTCTGATGTTAGAGCAGTCACCAGAGACAGGGTTTGGGCAACAGCCACTTGAGTAGAACCAATGGTTCCGGCTTGGATTTTTAAGTTGTTGACATCTTCAGTCAGGGCATTGAGCCGTCTGTAAATATCTTCGATTGTTGCGTCGGTCATGTTTACATCCCTTGATAAATCAGCAGCAGGCAATAAAACCCAAATCCAAGCACAATGCCTGTTTCTACTTTAAACCAAAAATCAAAAGAGTAATTTTACTCACGGCTGATAATGCGTGAACATCTCAATATAACGCTTCGCTAATTTTCATTGAGTGCGTAGTGGCTCCCCACAACGTGATTCATATCCAAAATCAAAAGGCAATCACCGGTCTTCCAAACAGTGTGATCGCCTTTTTATCCACTACTGGAGAATTCAATCATGCCACAAACAACATTAACAGAGCAACTGCGGTCAGTAGAAATCGACTTCTACGAACATGAAATCTACGATGGACAAAAGCTAATCGCTCGAATCACTTATGATCATACGGATTTCGTGACCCAGCCGTGGGTAGTGATGGTGAACGGTGAAGAAGTATTTCGAGCTATTGCACAAATGAAGTGCCACGACTTTGTAACATGGCACTATAAACAAGGTACTTTGCCAATTCAATTAGAAGAACTCCCAATCGCTACAACGGGGAATGAAATCATGGCTGAGATTGCTCAGGCTTGTGAAGTTCTAGGTTACGAACTCCGAGACGACGGCATATATCACAACAGCAAGCGCCTGAAAGAAATCGTTTACAAAAACGGTACTTATTGCTACGTCCAGTCTTTACTGCCGCAGCCGGAAAGCCCTGGCGAGGCTTTGGATTTGCTGGATAAGCCGTTTGATCAAATAACTCCTGAAGAATGGCTGATGCTGGCGGAGTATGAGCCAGTACATGAGTTGGTTGCGGCGTAGTTAAGAAAAAGGGCGATTGTGTACTCTCCAAGCAATCGCCTCCGTTCCAGATTGTTATCAAGATTTTTAATCAGGTTTATTGCAATGGTTCGTGTCCCAGAGTTTATCGGGTATATAAAGGTGATTCAATGCTGGGTTTGGTATTCGAGCATCTCACGCACTGGTCAAACGCTGTAGACAACATTCGGCATCAGGAGCCGTTGAGTGCGGCGTTCGTCTTTGACGTTGCCGTTCGCGCAGCGTCTCCGATAGGAGAAGGCATCGCATTAGACGAGTTCATGCAGACTGCTGGGATCATCAGAAAGGCAAAGGAAGAGCATCTGGGGGCTGTGGCTTAGGAAAGGCTCAGATTTAATCACACCAAGCGATCGCAGTTGTAATTCAAGAATGATTGCCTACCACCAAGTCATTACAAATATGTTGTAACCAACATTACAGTTTGTAGATTTTTCCTGGAATTGTCCAAGGGGCATGAAATATGGAACCGAGCAAAATACTCAAGACATTCAATAGCTGTTATGTCCAACTTCAAGCTATAGCTCAAGATGTCCAATGGCTGGCATTAGCAAATCGTGATGATGTTGACCCCGAAATGAAAACACATTCTTTTTTAAATTAAAAATGCAAAATGCAAAATTCAAAATGAAGAATAGAAATAATTTTGAATTAATTATTCTCCAAAAGGGAGACGCTGCGCGAACGTGTCAAAGACCCCCTCACAATATGCAGATTTGGCGGTCAAGACTCTTAGTATTGAGTTCAATCAGACACTAATCATCTTTAATTTTAAATTTTGAATTTTGAATTTTTAATTGGAGCGAAGCGACTTGATGGACTGTATCGAGCCGTTTGTAGAAACTACTACTGAATCTGAGGTGCAAACGTGAAATTTTACCTGACAAATGTTTCGCTAAATCTCCCCCCGTGGGCAACAATCACATCACAAACTTCAGATTTGGTAGAGCTAGAAATCAACGAGCATCACCTTGATTTTCAATCGTTGTTCAATGAATTG
>NZ_JACJQW010000043.1:0-56700 GCF_014696905.1 Nostoc sp. FACHB-190 | reverse complement strand
TATTTGAGTCACCCCATCCACGTCACCCACTCAGGAGCCTGTGCTACCAACTCCCCGAACACCTCTGGCTGCGCCTCCTCAAACGCCAGCATCACGCCCCACCGTTCATCACTTGTGAGGGTGGAGAGGAACTCTTTGATTAATTCCACACCATCTTTCACTCGTTCCATAAACCCAGCAGCGTAAAACTTGATCTGCTGCCACCAAGAATCCGTAGAGTTTTCCTGTCCGCCCGTATCCTGATTACTGGGGAGTGATAGTGATGTTGTGTCAGTGATTGGTGTTGGTACATTTATATTACTAGTGACTGACACCGAGCTATTCGCAATTACCGCTTCATCTCGATTTAACCACTTCTCAAAAATCCCATCACGCCCATCATCAGGAGCAACAAACTTATAAACACACTCCCGCTTACCCCGTGGCCCCAACCGACCAACATACGATAGCCGCAGATCAATCTTGTCCAGCAACTTTTGTGCGATCGCCACAGGAGTCAGCTTCTCCGAAATAGTCACATTCAGGTAATTCTTGATCAAATACCGATGCTGTAGCGCGATCGCCTTAAACTCCTGCATTTTTTCATCAGAACCCCGCAACTTCTTCCCAGGCGTGAGCAACTGCAACAGGTTCAGTTCTTCTAACAACAATACAGAAGACGACATCTGCCCTTTGTTAAAGTCAGGCTTCCAAATCGCATTCTCTCCAGCTTCAGCTTGTGCCTTAGCCCTTTTGCTGTCCCGGCTGGTCAAAAACTCCCGTCCCACAGTCAGGTAATAGTGCAGACGCAGTTGAGGATACCAGCCGTCATCATCTTTTTCTACCAACTCAGGCGTAACATCAACTTCATAACGCCGGGATAACTCCCCCTTGCGTTGCTGATAACGTTCTTCTTCAGTCTTCACCCGCTTCTCCTGCAACTTCTTCAGTTCGGCATCAGACACATCATCAGATTTAGAAACTCCCAGGCATTGACCAGAATATAATTCTTTGGAGGCTGCTTTCACCTCTTTAACAACTTCCTTGGTTTCGTCAGGGTCAGAATCGTCGGCATCAATAATCTTATAGCCATCAGCTACCAAACCCTTCAGCACAAATTCCTGGTAACGGCGCATTTCCACGTTAATGACCGCACCTCGCTTACCCCAAGTCTGCAAAGATTCGGGCTGAAAGTTCTGGTCAATAAACGAATAATCGTCATTGTCAGCCGCAGACAACAGAGCAATATTCGCCTGGGTTGCAATATCCTGACTCCGCAACAATCCACCCATAGAAGTTGAACCATTGCCCACAGTCCCCATCCCATACCGACTAACCCAGATGTGACGGTCAACAGTTTCTCTTAACCGTGCTAACATCTGCCGTACTGAGTCCACAGGCTGAACTCCCTGGAATATTCCCCAGACTGAACTAAAATGACCTCGAATATCGATAGACACACCTGTTTCCAAGCTGGGTGAGGCGATGACTAAATCATACTGCGTGAGGATTTCGTTGAGATGGGCAATACACTCAAAAGCTGGGTGTTTCGGGTCTAAAACTGAATGACTGTCAATTCGCAGTATCCGCAGATAGGGGAATTTCTGCTTGAATCGTTGTTCTAATGCCTGAGTACCCCATTTGGACTTGGCTTTTTGGGCAGAACAGCATAATAAATGATGTCCCCCCAATGCGATCGCCTTATCAAGTGCCGCAATCAAATTCTTGGGGTTGCTACCAGAGTAGTTGTAACACTTGCCAGATACGGGCTGATAATTATTTACGATCACGAAGGGATTCACCCGATATTCTCCAGCCAGAGAAAGAATGTATTTGACATCGGTATCTGAGGCATCGGCAGAAGACAGATAGATTTTGCCGTGTTCGCTACCCAAGACGTTTTGAACCAACTGCTTGAAATTTCGTAGTATCGCTACCCGCCGCTTGGCCACATCAGTAGTAGAGTGGAGCAGATGCCAGAAAACTTGGTCGCATTCATCAATAATAATGACATCGTTTGACCAGTCGTTAGGGTTGAAATGGGCTTGACTATCTTTGTGCAAAGAATCCACGCACACGCCATACCCAAGCAAACCACCTGTGTCAGAAGTTTTAATCTCGCTAACGTAATCCACACCGAAGCGATCGCACAAAGCCTCACCCAACTGAATACGATGGGTGATGATGAGAACCCGTCGCCCCTGGTCGTGGGCTTTTGCTACTTCCTGAGACAACCACTGAGTTTTACCTGTGCCTTTTGGGGCTTTGAGGACAATCAGCTTTTCGCCTTCTGGTGCAATCAAACCACCCAAAAATCGCTGGTTGAGTGCGATTGCTGGGGGATAGGTCAGCAGAGTAAACAGCTTAATTTCCCATAACTCCAACGTTTCGGCTGTATTGTACAGTGAGTGAAAAGCCGCCTCACCATGAGCTACAACAAAATCATCAACGCCTTTTTGTGACCCTGGTAGATCAATCACTCGCATCTGACAACCTTCGTTTATCAACAGTCGCCCCATACGACTGATAGCGGTTCGCACTCGTTGAACAGTCTCAGGTTTGGTATCGTTGTCAAAGCAAATGTTAACTTGTCTGCCTTGTGTTGCGAAATGTTTCAAATCAGGGATGAGTGACGGCTTACCAGTGGCAGTAATGGAATCATCTTTTGGTGTGCGGTAGCCAGCATTTACCCCAGGGATAGCGATCGCCGCATAACCAGCACTCAGTAAACAAGCAGCTTTTTTAGCTCCCTCGACAATTACAATTGGTACATTGTTTTTCCAAACCCAATGCCAGAACCCACCTGGATGCTGTAAATCCTCGTCGGTGATGGGAATGCCGCAGCGATTTGAAACTTTGACCCAAATCTTTTTAGTGACTTGCAAAAAGAAAGCGCGTGTTTGCTCCCTGTAAGGATGCTCGTATTTAATGAACTTGTGGATTTTCTGTGAATCTCTGCGGGGTTTGTCGGGCTTGAAGCAACCCCAGAGCATTTGTTCATAATTGCTCAGTGGGTCAACGCCGTTACACCACCAACCGCCCAATTCAATGTGTTGGTATTTCTTCAAATCGCGATCGCGTAATCGCCCATCGTTGCGGCGGGAGATTTTTGGACTGTACAGCAGGTATTCATAAGGTGTTCTGCCGACGAGCGATCGCAGATTGAGAGCAATCAGTTCTTCATCAACGCCACTGTTGAGCCATTCTTGTAAGTGATGAGATTCGAGACTCATAATTCCCTCCGATAGACGCATGAAAGAGTTAGCGGTATGAGTGCATACCGCTTTGAAGTGTTTAAAAATAGGTCAAAGAATTACCAAGAAAAGAGGGAAGAACTTGTAGCGATTCACCAAGTTTTAAATTGCAGATTGCGAATTGCTAGTTGGTATAAGTTTCTTGAAACTTAGTAAAGAAAAGTAAAGGTTTGAAAAAACTCGTATATAACTAAATCAACTATTTTTCCTCCCCGCGATCGCGCTTTCTTCGTTGGTGCGATTGCTTTTTATTGATACATAAGGCTGCTTGTCCTTCTGAAATTTGGGCGCACGAACCCGTCGCAGCATGGTTGCATTGCCGCCTGGGATTTTGGGAATTTGCAACTGATAGCGGTAGACTAGTAATAATTACTTATCACCTGTCACTTGGAGCGATCGCACACCATAACACCCGCGATCACTTTTAATTTTCAGCCAGCCAAGGCCATCGGTTGATGTCTGGGTGATGAGCGTCAAAGAACAGGAACTCGTTCTCGTCCCAGTCGAGATGAAGAATCAAATGAATTTCACCGGGGTGAAGTTGGGGCGCGGGTTTACCTTCCCAGCAGTTAGTATTTGTTGGTTTCCAGTTGTAAGATTCTGAATAAATCTCAGCCTTGACTGCTCTGGCTGCTGCATCTTCCACTATTGCAACTGTAGTCGGAATTTTGTTCTTGTTCTCATCAACAAAAAACAGATTGTATGTTGGTGACATCTGCACTAATTCCAGGAAGTACTTGAGAACTCCGGGAACCGCGTTTTGGAGTACTATGCGATCGCACTCCAGCAGAATCAGCTGATCCTCTGGGGCTGGATATGAGAATAAGCGATGGCTGCGCCAACGCCAAGGGCGAACACGGATTGAGATATGCCGTTGGCTAACTCCAGAAATGCTCAAGTTTTGCTGGAGTTGGTGAATGTTGTCGCGGATTTTGTGAAACAGAAGCAAGAAATCAGTCGCTTCTTGCATTGTGTCTGCGCCATTTTTCGCCCAGATTTTGGAACTTGCCTGAATGCGATGGATTAGGGCTTCATCTTCAACATTACTACTACCTATCTGGGCAAGTTCAAGGTAAATGCTTTTGTCTGCCAGCAATGACGGGTATGTAAACCTGTGATGTTGAGCGTATTTCAGACAAATGCAGTCATGAAGCAAAGCAGACAACCCTTCAGTAGTGAGTAAGTCGGGGTTGTCTTGTCGGAGTTTGTTGATAGCTGGTAAGTTAGACATGACTAGTTCTTTGATCTAGAGTTAGTTCAGGCGATCGCGCTCTTGGCCGGGAGCGATCGCTTTAGTTGTTGTTATCTAGTTTCGTCATTTCTGATGATTTCCTTGAAATCAACCTCTCTGCCTGCCAATTCAGATGCTAATTCTAAGAGTTTATATATAGTGTCAATTTGACACCTATCTAAAAATCCACGCCTAGCAGATGATAATGTGCGTTTATCGAGTCCAGTCATTTCATGCGCTCGTTCAACAGAGAGATTTGTTTCTTTTGTCCAGAATTTTGACAGATCAATAAACCTAGTCATTTTTTGCATCGGAATACGCTCGAACATTTCAAGCATATTCTGATCAACTCGTTGATGTATCAACATAGTTGATGTTCCTTGTGTATTTTGGCGACACACATTAATAACATTGGCGTAATAAACACATTAACGTAGTAATTTTCATACGTCAACACTATTGACACACTAAATACGTCAACGTATGATTTAACCATGAGAGGAAGCAAGTCCCAGCCTCTTAGTAAATAAAGCGGTGCTTAAAGCAATACCTTAGCCAATTTACGAGGGTTCGATACCTGTAGAAACGGGATGAATACGTCCCAGGGAAGTAAGCTTGGCAAAAATTTGGGCTAATAAAATAGGCTCAGGGATTTCGGGAAGCATTTTTAACATTTCACGGACATATCGAAAACCACGGTAATAAGCTTTCAGATCAATAATGCCAGAACCAGGATTATATTTACGGAAATCAGCGAGAAGATGGTGGGATAAATTAACCATAAAAAATGCTAAATTAGCAGCATTAGTCACAGCAGTTTGTCCCAGATTCATAAAATCTTCTAATCCCCAAAATTGCTTGGCATCACGGAAGTTAAACTCAATTTGGAAGCGCAGTTTGTAGTAGTCGATTATTTTTTCGTATGACAATTTTAGGTCACTAGAAAATAGGATTACATGACTACGAGCGTTAGTTTTAAGATTGGTTTTGACCAAAATTACTATATTCAGTGCTTGGGCAAATTCCTTGTGGAGTAACGTAGTTTGATAACTGTCAGTTTTGATATCCTCCTCAATGCTACTTTTATACAAATATGCGTCAGGTATATTACAATAATCCAGCTTATTACCCTTCGGGTTCAGCAGTCCCCTGCGACGGGAAAGCCGTCTTCAGGGCTGCTTCACCGTATTTACGACGGGAGCGACGATTAGGATCAGGGTTTCGGTAAGGTATGTATAATGCCGAATCATGGCGTAACTTGGAAATTATGTGCAAGTTAACTTGTCGAGCCATCTGCAAAGCATTATTGTTCCCAAAATGACCATCTAAGACTAAGTACGTCAGGGGGATAAAGTTAGCTATTAACTTGACTAACTCATTAATCATCTTCTTAATTCTTAGTAATTCAGATGTGAGAATAACCTCTGCTTTATTCTTGTTCTTGCTCCCTTTTGGTCGTCCACGCTTACGTTTCTCTTCAGGTTTTATTTTTGGGGTTGGTGGCAGGCTACTTTTTTCTATATCGCTCTTGATTACCTGTTCTATCCGAATCGGAAAGGAGTGCCTTTGTTTCACACTTACTAATGATAATGTAAAAAAAGATAGTCCTAATATAGGTTTGCTAACTAGGCTAGAAAAAAATCTATCCAGCCCATAAGTTTGTCTTCCTGATTTACTCACTACCACTTCATCTCCTGCAAGCAAATACACCTCATTCGCACGGAACAGAGTAATTTTTGCAGAAGCGATCGCCATACCTTAATTTCTTAACATATTTTTTTTAACCTCTTTATATTATCCTAAGAATAAAAGCCAAATAAATATAACCAAGATATTTAAATAAATTCGCTATGCACATTAGTGTATTTGTTTCAAGTCCAGATTTAGTCCAGTGAAATTGTGATTTGAAACTAAACTAGCCTTATTGAGATTAAATACTTTTTAATCTAGATTAAACCTGATACTTTTCCCATTATCTGAACCGTATTGCGGCAGAAAAAATGAATCAAAATCCTGTTGTTGCTGCTCACACCTTAGAAATAAATGCTTCGCGGCAGTTTACGCCTTGGCTATTTGAGCAAAATCTGAGTTTAGCATTCACCACCTATCAAGCAGGTAAACTATTATTTATCGGTTTGCAGCCAAACGGGCGATTATCAGTATTTGAGCGCACATTTGAACGCTGTATGGGTCTGTATGCCCAAGGCAGTAGCTTGTACATGAGTTCTCTGTATCAAATATGGCGCTTTGAAAACACCTTAGAACCGGGAGAACTTCACAACAACTATGATGCGGTGTATTTGCCTCAAGTCAGTTATGTGACTGGAGATTTAGACATCCATGATATTGTCCTGAGTCATTCGTCATTCCAGGGTGAAAGAAGTCACAGTCATGGCAGATCAGAAAGCCTCATATTTGTCAATACCCTATTTAGCTGTTTAGCTACCATCAGTCACACCCACAGTTTCGTTCCCCTGTGGCAGCCGCCGTTTATTACTAAATTGGCGGCAGAAGATAGGTGTCATCTCAACGGATTGGCACTGCGAGATGGACAACCCAGATATGTCACTGCTGTTAGTCAGTCCGATGCCGCCGAGGGATGGCGAGACAAACGGGCTAATGGTGGTTGCGTGATTGATGTGGAAAGTAAAGAGATCGTCCTGGAGGGGCTGTCAATGCCTCATTCGCCTCGGTGGTATAAAGACAAACTATGGTTACTGAACTCTGGTACTGGGGAATTTGGCTTTGTTGATTTAGAACAGGGAGTATTTGAACCAGTTACATTTTGTCCGGGATATATGCGTGGTTGTGCGTTTCATGGAGACTTTGCGATCGTGGGAATTTCTCAACCCAGGCACAACAAAACTTTTATTGGGTTGCCTTTAGACGAGAAATTACAACAAAAAAATGTTGAACCTCGGTGTGGGTTGCTGGTGGTTGATTTGCGGAGTGGAGATATCGTGCATTCCTTGCGAATTGAGGGAGTGGTACTGGAATTATACGACGTAGTGGCACTTCCGGGGATACGTCGGCCAATGGCGATCGGCTTCAAGAGTGATGAGATTCGGCGGATGGTGCGGGTGGGATGAGTTCAGATTTACTGACAACACAAGTAAAGACAACAAAGAGGATTAACAACAATGGCTAATCTAGTTTTGAATCTATCTGACCTCAACGGCAGCAACGGCTTTGTGATTAACGGCATTGATACATTTGACAGTTCAGGTAGCTCGGTAAGCAATGCAGGAGATATCAACGGTGATGGCCTTGACGACTTGATCATTGGAGCCTATCGTGGTGATCCCAATGGTCTGTATGGTGCAGGAGAGAGTTATGTAGTATTTGGCAGCAGGAATGGCTTTGGAGCCAGTCTTAACTTGTCTTCCTTAAATGGCAGTAACGGCTTTGTCATTAATGGCATTGATGTGTTTGATTTATCAGGTAGCTCGGTAAGCAATGCAGGAGATATCAACGGTGATGGCCTTGACGACTTGATTATCGGGGCAAGTGGTGCTGATCCCAACGGTCAAAATTCCGCAGGGGAGAGCTATGTAGTATTTGGCAGCAGGAATGGCTTTGGAGCCAGTCTTAACCTCTCCTCCCTAGATGGCCGCAACGGCTTTGTCATTAATGGCATTGATTTGTTTGATTTATCAGGCAACTCCGTCAGCAGTGCAGGAGACATTAACGGTGACGGCATTGACGACTTGATTATCGGGGCATCTAGTGCCAGGGCCAACGGTCAGTTTTTTGCAGGAGAGAGCTACGTGGTGTTTGGTAGTAGGAATGGTTTTGGAGCCAGCTTCAACTTGTCTTCTTTGGATGGCAATAACGGCTTTGTCATTAATGGCATTGATGCGTATGATGGCTCAGGTGGCGCAGTGAGCGGCGCAGGAGACATTAATGGCGATGGCATTGACGACTTGATTATTGGAGCAAGTGGTGCTGACCCCAACGGTCAATTGTTTGCCGGGGAGAGTTATGTAGTATTTGGCAGTAGGAATAATTTTGGAGCCAGCCTCAACTTGTCTTCCTTCGATGGCAGCAATGGCTTTATCATTAATGGCATTGATTCAGCTGATTTACTAGGTATTTCGGTGAGCGCAGGGGATATTAACGGCGATGGCTTTGACGACCTAATTATTGGGACAGGGAGTGGCAGTTTCAACGCCATCAACATTGATGCAGGACAGAGCTATGTGGTGTTTGGTTTTGCAAATACCTCTATTAATCGACCTGTTGCTATTGATGACACAGCGATTACAAACGAAAATACCAGTGTCAATTTTTCGCTTTTAGCTAATGACAGTGACCCAGACAATAACCTCTTAAGGATAACTAGCGTCAACAATACATTAATCACGGTTGGCACTCCGATTACTTTAGATTCAGGTGCTTTACTTACCCTCAATGCTGATGGAACTTTCACCTACGACCCTAATGCTCAATTTGAACATTTAGCTGTCGGTGAAATAGCCACAGAAAGCTTTACCTACAATGTCAGCAATGGGCGCTTTACCAGTACAGCTAACGTCACCCTGACCATTAACGGCGCAAATGATGCACCTAGATTTGCTTCTGTGTTGAATTTATCTGAGCTTAATGGCAGCAACGGCTTTGTCATTAACGGTATTGAAGCAAACGGTTTCATCTCAGGATTTTTTGCTGGTTCTTCTGTTAGTGGAGCAGGGGATATAAATGGTGATGGCATTGATGACCTAATTATTGGCGATCCTAGAATATTTCCTGTTAGTTCCTATGCTGGCTCTAGCTATGTAGTCTTTGGTCAAGCCAGAGAATTTAGCCCCACGCTCAATCTTTCCTCTCTAAATGGCAGCAATGGCTTTGTTATTAACGGTTTTAATGCCTATGAAAATTCAGGACGTTCAGTAAGCAATGCGGGAGATATCAACGGCGACGGCATTGACGACTTGATTATCGGAGCAACGAGTGGAGGGCGGAGCTATGTGGTGTTTGGCAGCAGGAGTGGGTTTGGAGCCAGCCTTAATCTTTCCTCCCTCAATGGCAGCAATGGCTTTATAATCAACAGCCCTAATACGTCTGCTTTCTCTGGTGGTACTGTGAGCAATGCAGGAGATATCAACGGCGACGGCATCGATGACTTGATTATTGGAACGACAAGTGGAGGGCGGAGCTATGTGGTGTTTGGCAGCAGGAGTGGGTTTGGAGCAAATCTTGACCTCTCTTCCCTCAATGGTAGTAACGGCTTTGTCATTAACAACTTCAATGTGTATGCTTTCTCAGATGGCACGGTGAGTGGAGCGGGAGATATAAACGGTGATGGTATTGATGACCTGATTATTAGTGCAAGGGGGGGTTATGGCTTCTACGATCAGAGTTCCGCAGGAGAAAGCTATGTGGTGTTTGGTAGCAGGAGTGACTTTGGAGCAAGTCTTAACCTTTCCTCCCTCAATGGCAGTAACGGCTTTGTCATTAACGGCATTGATGCGAATGTGAATTCAAGTATCTCTGTTAGCAATGCAGGAGATATCAACGGCGATGGCATTGATGACCTGATCATCGGGGCAACTGCTGGTAGCCCTAACGATCAGAGTTCCGCAGGAGAGAGCTACGTGGTGTTTGGTAGCAGTAGTGGGTTTGGAGCAAGTCTTAACCTTTCCTCCCTCAATGGCAGTAACGGCTTTGTCATTAATGGTATTGATGAGTTTGACAACTCAGGTATCTCAGTTAGCAGTGCGGGGGACATCAACGGCGATGGCATCGACGACTTGATAATTGGGGCAAGTAGTGCTGACCCCAATGGTCTGTATGGTGCAGGGGAGAGCTATGTAGTGTTTGGCAGTAGGAATAATTTTGGAGCCAGTTTCAACTTGTCTTCCTTGGATGGCAATAACGGCTTTGTGATTAATGGGATTAATTCAAATGACTACTCAGGCAACTCAGTGAGCGGTGCAGGGGACATTAATGGCGACGGCATTGACGACTTGATTATCGGGGCATCTAGAGCAACCGCGAACGGTAGATATTCTGGTCAAAGTTACGTCGTGTTTGGCTTTGCAAGCAGTGCTACTACCAACGAAGATACTGCCCTTAACATCCTTGCCAGCAATATCCTGCGTAGATATACAGACGTTGATGGTGATACTTTAAGAATTAGTAGCTTCGCCAATCCTAGCAATGGCATACTGACTTTCAATGACAATGGCACTCCTGACAATCTCAGTGACGATTTCTTCATCTACATTCCCAATGCCAACTACAATGGCACTGATAGCTTCAGCTACACTGTGAGTGATGGTAACGGCGGCAGTGTTAATGGTACATTTAACTTGAATGTTTTAGCAGTCAATGATGCACCCGTTGCGGTCAATGATAGTCTGACTACCGCCTTCAATACCCCTGTGACTATCCAAGCTATTACTCTGTTGGCTAATGATACCGATATTGATAGCACCAGCCTCAGTATTACTGGCGTGAGTGGTGTAACTAACGGTACTGTCGCACTAAATGATAATGGTACTCAGGGTAACTCGGCGGATGATTTCATTGTGTTTACCCCAACTATTAACTTCAGTGGTAACGCCAGCTTCAATTACACTGTGAGTGATGGCAATCTGACTAGTAACGCGACTGTGGCGATCGCTGCCAGTCCGAACAACACTAGTTCTGATATTATTGGCACTAACCGCAACGATACTCTCTCTGGGACTTCAGGGAATGACACCATTTTCGGTGGTGATGGTAATGATACCCTCAATGGTGGGAATGGTAATGACACCATTTCTGGGGACAATGGTAATGATACCCTCAATGGTGGGAATGGTAATGACACCATTTTCGGGAGTGATGGTAACGATACTCTGACTGGTGATGCTGGTAACGATACCCTCAATGGTGGGAATGGTAATGATACCCTCAATGGTGGGAATGGTAATGATACCCTCAATGGTGGGAATGGTAATGATACCCTCAATGGTGGGAATGGTAATGATACCCTCAATGGTGGTAGAGGTAATGACTTATTGTTTGGTGGTTTTGGTAGCGATCGACTGACTGGCGGTGCTGGTAGTGATACATTTATTTTAGCAGCCCAACAAGGTACTGATATTATTACCGATTTTGGTCTTGGTCATGACTTCATCGGGCTGTCTGGTAGTCTGAGTTTTGCTCAACTGAGCTTTGCAGGTCACAACATCTTGCTAACTTCTACTCATGAAATTTTGGCAACGGTGACTGGTTTTAATACTACAACGCTGACTGCTGCTGATTTCGTTAATCTGTAGTCTTTTCCCAACCCACAATGGATTGTTTGGGTAATCAAACTTGAAACATTCTGGCTGGCTTCGAGACGACGTTGACTCAGAATAACTTGATTTTTGCTTGAATCTGTTGAGTGGGCAAACAGTTGCCCACTCTCCAATAATTTTTTTGTTTAAGTAAATTCCTATGATCAAACAACAAGGTGCAATTGTTTGGCTAACAGGGTTAAGTAGTGTCGGCAAAACAACTATTGCTAATGGGGTAGCCCAAGAACTACAAAAGCAAAATTACCAAACAGAATTGCTAGATGGTGATATTGTTCGTACCCATCTTTCTCAAGAATTAGGCTTTAGTAAACAAGACCGAGATATAAATGTGCGTCGTATAGGTTTTGTTGCTAACTTACTCAGTCGTAATGGCATAATTGCGATTGTTGCTGCCATTAGTCCTTACCGTGCAGTTCGAGATGAACTCAAAAAGACGACTAACAATTTTATTGAAATTTATGTTCATGCTCCATTAGCAGTTTGTGAATCCCGTGATGTTAAAGGACTTTACGCATTAGCTAGAGACGGCAAAATAAAAAACTTTACTGGTATTTCTGACCCTTATGAAGCACCCTTAAATCCAGACATTATTTGTCAAACTGATAAATTTACTGTTGAGCAATGCGTTAATCAAGTGCTTGATTATTTGGAATACCTAGGAATAATTTTTTCTGAGAATAACCTGTTTGCGTCAATCTAGGTAAAAGAACATCATTGCCCGCCCCAAACCTCTGCATCATCTCCCGCAGATCATACCAATTCGCAATTCGCAATTGTTTTAGCTAACCCATCCACTCCACCCACTCAGGAGCCGCCGCCACCAACTGCCCAAACATCTGCGGCTCTTGCTCCTCAAATGCCACCATCACCCCCCAACGCTCATCACTCGTGAGGGTGGAGAGGAACTCTTTGATTGATTCCACACCATCTTTCACTCGTTCCATAAACCCAGCAGCATAAGATTTAACCTGCTGCCACCAAGAAACAACAGAATTTTCTTGTCCGTCCATCCCCTCCCAATTATGACTGCCATCTTCATTAATGGGGGGGTTGGACGGAGCGTTGCTACCATACATAGCCTGCATCCTAGCCACATACGCCGCATTCTGCGCTTGCTCTTGTTGCCGCCGCCGTTTTCGTTCTGCCCTCTGTGTTTGCCGATACACCAACACCTGACGAGCAAACGCTACATCATCAGGGTCAAGATGATAATACCGCACCCGTTGACCATTTTCGGTAGGCCGCCGCGACTGGGTAGTTAAAGCCAGTTGACCCAAGTACTGACTCAAAATCCACACTGGGGATTCATCCAGTGGGATTGTTAAGTTGAGGATACCCTTAATGTGGGGTGCATTGCGTTTAGAAAAATCCGCCAATGCCTGAATCATTGGTTCATCGCCTTTAATCTCCACCCCATCCATCAAATCCGTCAATATCGCCCGTAGTCCCAACCGATGACGCATTAACCAGGATGTAGAGTGATTACCCCAGTCAGTACAAATAGACAAGCGATCTCGTTCAGAGCGATCCCTTTCTGCAACCACATCCGGCGGTGTGACGAACTCCCGCCTGTGTTCATCTGTGATTACTTCCCCCGGCGCTGCTAAGATTGCTTCGAGTGCAACCAACTTTTTAATCAACCGCCCACTGTCGTCTTTCTCCACCAACTCAGGAGTGACGGCCATCCCGTAGGTATCCCAAATACGGAATTTTTCACACTCTAACGCCTCCTCTGGCTTGAGATAATCCTGGTGCTGTCTTGCGGTGTAAGTTTTTCTATCAATATCTTTGGCATTGGCAACGTTACGATAATGCTCCGCATCAATGGCATTTCCCGCCGCCTTCATCAAGTGCCGCGCCGCTTCATCCATATTGTCCCCGGCGCTAACAATCGTATTGCCCATTTCAACAAGCAGCGATCGCAAATCAGCACGTAAGTTGTTAATTGACCAGTTCCTTTGTGCTTCAATCTGACAAGATGTGTCTAGCGCCCAATCTTTCTCAGCGCCACGCTTGCCCGTTTCCTTGTCAATACGAATGAGAAACGCAGTCATTTCATTTTTCTGAAGAATTTTCTCTTTGATGTGACGTGCGTTAGTTTCGGCGTAACCGAAGGGTGGACGCGGAGCAACCCAAACGTGCATGGGAACATTAGGACGATACCGCCAAAGCTGTTGAACGCATTCGGTGGCAGACTGGGACACAGCATGAAACACACCAAAAATTACATCAAAGTGATAAGTGGAAATATCAACACCAGTACCAAGGCTGGGAGTAATTAACAGCGCGTCAATATCTTGAATGGCAGTGTTAATTTCCCTGATAAAAATGACGTTTTCTTCACTGCCACTGTTTTCTGAGTGAATAGTCCAAATCCTAAGCTGTCGATCTTCTTCTGATTCTGGTGTACTGTCTTCGGGTAATTCGCAGTTTAAAAAATTGCGACTTGCGACTTGCGAATTGCGAATTGATCTCTGCGCTGCTACTTCATTCAAAGCACGTTCTAACTTTTTGATGAACCGTTTACTATCGCTGACAACCATCGGCTTTTTCCCCAACATTAGTTGAAGATGGATTTGGGCAACGATGGTGCTGCTGTCTTCACCTTCGTACCAATGAACTTGACGACCACCAGAGCGATACTCGTTTTTGATAATGTAGGGTTTCTCGCCTTCTGGTCGCATCTTCATGAAAAAGTCGATGGTTAAATCATCAAGATGGGCATCTGCTAATACTACCAGCTTGGCGTTGTACACGAGATATTCTAGTACTTCTAGAATAGCCCCCCGGTGTTCCTTGCAAGTTTTGGACTTGAGCAAGTGGGCGAGATATTGACAAGCTTCGTCTATGAACAGAATATCGTAAGCCTGCAAGTTATTCGCCATTTTATACAATGAATCTACGGTGATGCTTAAAGCTTTAGCCCTTGCCCAATCTCCGCAAGCGATCGCCGAATACATTGCTGTTTGTAGGCGATCGCTGAGGTTTTTGAGCAGGTTCACCCGATGCCCATTGTTCAAAAAACTCAAGTCGGGGTTATCCCTTCTGACAATGGACATAAGTTCAGTTTTACCAGTACCCATATCTGAAGCCAAACCAACAACCCCAGATTTTGGGAAGGATTTGATCACCTCGGACAAATAACGAGTATTAACGGTTACATCCGGCTTATACTTGTGTAAGCCTCTGGTTTTCTTGGCGAAGAACCGCTTTTGATATTCTTGAACGGTGAGAGCATCAGCAATCATGGCTGACACTGCTTTTTCGGCTTTATGCGAGAGTGCCACCACCCAGTCGTCAATCCCTTTTTCTGGCCCTGGTAACAATGCCACTTCACACTGGCAGCCAAGTTGGGTGATGACGTTGGCGGTGCGGCGGGTGGCTTGAAAGACTTGCCATTTTGTTTTGGGTTTGGTTTCGTAGTCAAAGAGAATGATGAATTTACGTTCGGCTTGGGCCATTGGCACTAAATCAGGGTGCAGTCGTTCAAAACCTTCCTTACCAACTCGACCATTCCAAATGCCGGGAAGTGCGATCGCTGCATACCCCAACGACAGCATACAACCAGCTTTCTTTTCGCCTTCTGTAAGAAAAACTGGAATCTGGGGATTTTCCATCACCCAAGCCCAGAAGCCCAAAGCTTCACCTTCTTGAGTAATGACAATGTTATCGGGCATTGGCACGTCGTAGCGCATGGATACTTTTTGCCAGATGTGCAGAGGAACACGGAAATATGTGACGCGGTTGGGAGTTTTGGGCGGGGACTCGTATTTGATGGGTTTTGGGGAAGAAGCGGAGGTGCAGGGGTGCAGAGGGGCAGGGGAGAGAGAAGAAGCTTCGGGGCAGAGGTGCGGAGGGGCTGGGGAGAGGTTATTGTCATTTCCCCCCTGCTCCTCTGCACCCCTGCTCCCTTGCCTTAAAGTTTCTGCCTCAAATCTGGGACAATCAGGTTTTGCCCGTCCCCATTCCATTGGTTGCCAATTATTGTGAGGGTCAAGTCCACTGGCCCACCATACTCTGGTAAGGGCAGCATATCGAAGTAAGTACCCATCTCGTAACCGTCCATCGTTTCGTCGGGCAGTTTGAGGTAGGGCATACAATAAATATTCATAGATTTCATTGCCGGACAGCGATCGCACATTCAAAGCAATCAGTTCTTCATCAACGCCACTGTTGAGCCATTCTTGTAAGTGATGTGATTCAAGACTCATAATTCCCTCCAATAGACGCACGACAGAGTTAGCGGTATGCACTCATACCGCTAGAGTGAAAACTGACACTGGCTAAAAAACTAAATCAGGTTGTTAGTACACCTGAACTAAGGCACGAATACTTTACGCCATTCTGAAAAATTGGGTTGAAACTCAAAACAATTAAGGAGGCGTGATTGAACAAGTAGTTTTTATCTGCCCCCGGTGTGTGGTCGAAAAGTCAGATTAATCCTCGTCCACACCACTTTGTTTGTCTTCGGAACCTGATGTACATGGGTAGACTGACATCCTGGGTGCATCAAAAGCAGACTGCCGTGTTCCAACCAGAAATCTGTAGAACTCCTACCTATCGGTTTAATCTGGAATTTACGAACAGCACCAAGACTGATGGAAGCGATCGCAGGGTCAAGTCCCATAGATGAATCACTGTCCGAATGCCATCCGATGGAGTCCGAGCCAATACGATATTGATTGGCGATAACAA
Organism: Nostoc sp. FACHB-190; assembly: GCF_014696905.1. NCBI lineage: Bacteria > Bacillati > Cyanobacteriota > Cyanophyceae > Nostocales > Nostocaceae > Nostoc > Nostoc sp. FACHB-190. Next base: position 40,252 of record NZ_JACJQW010000043.1, on the reverse strand, counting down.
TGCGGAAGTTATAGCCAGTAAATGCGATGATTCTGTCCCTCAGTTCGGCAAGTTGGTCAGTCCAAGGCAGGGGTTTGAGTAAAACACTTTTGGAATACAGGTAATTACAACCCGCGTCCCCGTAGATACATTCCAGGCGAGGGACAGGCAAAGTCTTCCCCAACATTTTGATTTGGTTTTGTTGCCATTGAAGTTGTAGGCAGTGTTGATATAGTTCGTTGGATTCTTGAGCAGTTAGGAATTCTGGGTAATAGGTGACTGGTAGGGTTGGTGTGGATTCAGGAAATAAATTGAGTTGTTGCATGGTGGTTTCTCCATCACTTAATTTTGGTTGGCACAGAAAACCTCAATCAAAACGCTTTCGGGATACAAGCCGACTCTGCCAAATCTGGGGTCATGAATGCGTTCAATTTCTATGCACTGTTTACGGCACAAAGCACTGGCCTTTTTTCCTTTGGCACTCGCTTCTTTTGCTGATATTTCTAAACCTTGAAGATTAGCGAAACCCACGATGCTGTACTTGTGACCACAGGGAGTATTTACTCTGTCTTGCTCAACTTCGACGGCTTTGAGCCTTTCCAAGATTTCGGCTTGCTGTTGTTGCTGTTGGAGTAAACGTTGTTCTTGCTCGGCCATTTGTTGGGCGATCGCGGCGAGTAACTGTATCTGGGTCATAGATTGCTGCTGTACAGTTTCTTGGCCTGTCATCACTTTCATCAAAGTTCTGTTAGCCCACAAGCGAAACTCAACAGATACCCACTGTGCCAAATCAATCGCTATTTCTGGATGAACCCAAGTTCCTTGAGAACTGCCATAGCCATCAATTTCAATGACTAAAGACGATATCGGAATTCCGATGTCGTTGGAAAGTGCTGCCCAGTAACCTTTTGTAGACTTCCTTTCTTTGTAATGTCCCCAAGATTTATTGTTGGCATGGCACATTTGCGTTGCATTCACATAACCCTTGGGGATGCTGTACTTGCCTATTTCCTCATCTTGGGGCATTTGGTTAATTTCGGAGTCTCGCCATAAATGTGTCAGCATGATTGATTCTCCTGTTATTGTTCAAACTGTTTTAAATCGCTCAGACATTGACTCGTGCTAAGTCTTCTTCCCGCACCAAAGAAAAGCGATTGGTGGTGATGAGTGGTTGTTTAAAAGTAGGTAATACCAATTCCACCAGATAGAACCAGGACTTCTCGATTAACTCAATCCCCAGAATTAACCTTTGCTTTGTACCGTGATTGGGAATTTTCAACAGTACGCGCTCTCCCAACACGAAAGCAGGTTTTTTCAAAATCCTGGGTTGTATATTACCAGTGGCAATAATTTGGTGTTTGGTTGCATAGATGAAATCATTTTTGACCTCAATAATGTAATTCCAGCAATCGCCATACCATTGCACACCCAAGCAGTAGCCGAATGTTCTGTTGTCTTTGATGTAGACTTTCTCTAACACATTGACTTCAACAGGCGGTATGGCTTGTCCCCAAGGTGGGGATAAAAACCAGCATCTTTCTAAATCTGTAATTTGTTCTTTCATACTTTCCTCTTCAACAAATAATTAATGGCTTCGGAATCTAAAGATGCAATGCGTTGTTTGATTTGATGCGGAGGGTTTTCTAAAAATTTTTTGAGATTCCCCGGTTTGACTTGATAGTATTTGGGACAACTTTGATTTGCTTTGAGCCAGCCTCTTTGAATCCAATGTCTGACAGTTAATAAATTCAGAGATAGAATACTGGCGATTTGGTGACAGGTGTAATTTTCTGGATTTGTTAAAGTTTTATTCATGTCGCTTTGCTCCAATTCAAAATTCAAAATTAAAAATTAAAGATTAGAGGGGAAGCCATAGCTTTGAAAGATTAACTAATTCAAAATAATTTGCATTTTGAATTCAAAAAAAGTCATAATTTCTTCCCCACAAGATAGTTAATGGCTTCAGGCTCAAGAGAGGCAATGCGCTCTTTAATTTGATGTGGTGGATTGTCTAGAAACTCTTTGAGATGCCAAGTTCTGATTTGGTAACAGCTTGCAGATCGCTTACTAGCTTTAAGCCATCCACGACGTACCCATCTACAGAGAGTGGACATTTCCAAACGCAAGACTTTGGCAATTTCTTGGCAGCTATAGTTATCAAGTGTGGGGCGTGTAGAATAACCCAAACGATTTAACTTCAGCTTAATTGCCATAGTTGAACGATGATAACCTTGCCTTTTTAACATCCTGGCTATTTGCTCTTTGGTGTAAAAATCAGCCTTTTCTTCAAGAATGGCAATCTCTTCTTTAGACCATTTAGCACTCATTTCATTACCTCCAACTTTTCATCTGACCAAGAGAAAAAGTGTTGTGAGAATATTAGGTTGTTTATGTTGCTTGAACTTCGTTAACAATTTGTGTGCTAATCGATTCAAAATCGACTTGGGAAATATTTAAATCAGTTTGCATTTGACCACTGTTGTAAAGGTCTACTATTTGCTGTTTGATGACTTCTTGGTTTAGATCATCTGGTATTTCAATGTGAGCTTCGCTTGTGATTCTTTCAACTACTGTGACAATGACTCTCATGCGATAACCCTGTATAGTTAATCGAGGTAGATAGGAATAAAAAGAGACATGGGTGCAGAGTGTAAAATTTAAGGGTGAAGTATTTTTACTCCTGCCCCAAGTCTTTTTTCTTTACTTCAAGGTATTCCAGCCTTTTATGCTGATAGAGATTAGACCTAATTTGATTTAGTTACTCATTCCTTAACCTCCAAACTTATGGAGTATGTAATAATTGGTTTGTCGTAAAAAGATGTACTTAATTCCCTTAGCAATTACCTGAATGCAAATCCTTATTCAGGCAATTGCTTTCTCAATCTGAACTCTCAGTTAAAACTAAAGACTGTTGATTATCTTCTAGTTCGCATTTCAAATACGAGAGTGCTGTTTGAGCATCACCAATGGTTAGATCAGGGTGATAGTCAAGTGCTTGATAATCAGGATGTTTTTCTATTTGAGATATCAGATATTTAGCAGATTCAACTAATAGCAATAAATCTGGTGAATCCATTTGAGTCACTTCCTTGTGTAGTTAAAATTTCTCGACAACTGCCAACAAAAAGCCGTGTCCAGTATTCTTGATTTGCACTAATTTCTTGTCCAACAAATACTGAATGATGGTTTGCGAAAACTGAATCCGGTGCAGAGGAATAGCACCACCCGAACCTTTGAGCGATCGCAGTAGTCTTGCAGCAGTTCTTTCCACATAACAATCGATAACTTTAGGCATCGTTTGAACCTCCTGAGATGGCCACTAGTTGCTGCTGAAGTGCTTTGATTTGCTGTTGATATTCTTCGATTTCTGTCTGTAGTTGTGTTTGTATTTCTGCAATGGAAAGGGTTTGAATCTGCTCGTCAGAGTAATGGCGAACTTCATCTGAATGCTTATCAGGAAGTACCGTATAACGCCAAGAATTACCGTACTCGTGGGCTAATTGTGTATCGGCAGGTTTGTACTCTAAGCCAATAATTAATCCTTGCTGTGTGCGCTGTCCAAATGTAAATCTGGGGTATTTCCAATCTTTTGGAATGCTAATTGTAGGTTGCATAAATTTGTTGATAAATGAGGAATTGCTGAATTGATTAAGCTGCAATGTTTTCGTTAGTTTTCTTGGCCATACTTGCAGCTTTGAAAAAATCATCCACTGCCACTACTGCGTTCAGTGGCTTGGCGTACTGTTGATTATCGATTTCGTTTGACCAATAGGTTAAATGCTCGAAAACCAAACCCAACATCTGTTCACTCTGATAAATCCGGTAGATCCTGGGACAAGCGCCAAAACAGTAAACGAGCTTGTAACCAGAAATTTCGATTACCTCTGTATTTTGATGATTTGGGGATAGAAGCATTGGTTCGCAGCACTCCCCCCAATCTGCTTCTTGATGGAAAGACATATTTGCTGTACCTTGTAGCGGAATTCGGCAATTTGTCATAGTTGTATGGCGATCTCCGTTAACTCAACAGCGATCGCCTTTTTTACTTGCGGTACTACGCCGCTACAGTTTCTCTCACACCCAAAAGAGCGATCGCCGCATCGATATCAACAGCTGTCCGACTGCCTCCCAACTGGCTTTGTCGGCTATACCATTGGCCTTGAAGATTACAGCCAAGGAAGCCAATACGCTGACGGTTCACATATAAGGTTGTGCTGAAGGAAAGCCAGTCCACTTCCCCGTGTGTCAAACCGTATTTCTGACAAGCTGTTTCTAATTCTTCGCTGAGGCGTTCATTCCGTTCTCTGGGTGTTTCGGGTAATGTTACTTTAACTTCTGCAACCCGTGAAGCAAACCAGTCTCGCTCAAACGCTAATCTTCCGCCGTCAACCAACTGAACCCATACGGTGATTCCACCTTCAATCCACAGAGTACGGATTGATTCGGGTTCTATTTGGATAATCTCGCTAATGATGTGGCGGTCACGAGATGTTAAGAAGTCTGTCGTTGGGGCTATCGCCTGGGCTTGCTCCGCAACGTACTGATTCAGTTCTTCTTGAGCAATCGCTTGTTCGTCAGCAGCAATTCTTTTGAGGTGCGGTAAGGCGCAACGGATGGGCGGTTGCTGGGCAGGGGTGGTATGTGGCATGATGGGAATCTCCTATTTATAGGGAAAGAGAAAGCACTTCAGATTGGTAGTCGGGGGTGCTTTCTCTATACTCATTATGCGTGAACTTTTTCACACTGTCAACTTTTTCACATGAAGAAAAACATGGTAAGATAATGCTATGAATTAGCGCATGGGAGAAATTTTCGTGTCTAGGATTGCAAAACTCAGAGAAGAAAAACAGTTGACTCAACGGCAAATTGCTGAAGCGTTAGGGCTTGATGTCTCTACTGTTCGCAATTGGGAAAAAAGCCGAGATGGAGTCAAAATGTTCGTTCGTGTAGCCAAACTCTGTGAGTTACTCGATTGTCAACCAAAAGACCTCTACGAATCTGTGGAGGCTGAAGAGGATGCTGAACTTTAAACAGGTTTATCCTCTGAGTTTAGTTAATTACTTAGAGCCATTAATACTTAATTAAAAGAGGTGGACTTATGAATAAGCCACCTTTTAAGCGTAAAAAAGACACCATCTCCACATTCAGCAATCCAGAAACGCCCAGCAACTCAGACATCGCCTCTTCAGAAGACCCGGCTTCAGCAACCATCGACGTTCCTGCCGTTGAAGTACCAGAATTAACCGAGCAGGAGCAGAGCGATCGTTTGTTTTTGGAACGAAAAGTTGAAAGGGCATTTTTTGAAGCGGGTAAGGCACTCATGGAATTGCGCGATCGCAGGTTATACAGATCGACTCACCGCACATTTGAGGAATACTGTAAGGACAGGTTTAGCTATACTTACCGTCATGTGAACTATTTAATAGCTGGTTCAGTGATAGTTGACAATATAAAAATGGGAACTAATAGTTCCCAAAATGAGAAAGCAGAAGAAAAGGGAACTAATAGTTCCCAAATTTTGCCCACATCAGAAGTACAAGTGCGCCCTCTCACAAAGCTTGAACCCCAACAGCAGTATGAAGTTTGGCAAATGGCAGTGGAAGAAGCCAAGGGCAAAGTGCCAACTGGCCGCATCGTCAAGGACGTTGTGCAACGAATTATGGAGCGTACCAAACTACCCAACACCTACCAAATCGGTGAAGTCTGCCAAATCCTTGCAAAGGATAACCCCGAACTCAGGGGTAAAAGCGGTTGTTGGTGCATAGTGGTTGCCGTCCATGACTTCAGTTGCACTGTTAGGCTTTGGGATGGTGAACTTACTGTAGGGGTGCAACATCTCAAGTCATTCGATTACCTGCCCCAGGAATGCCAGCAGATGCAGCAGGTGTGCGATCGCATCACACGGTTGCAGGAGAGCGAGAATTTGGAAGAAGCTGGTAGGGCTATGTTGAAGTATTTGGGGGAACTGAAGCGATCATATTTGACTGATGTGGAAGAAAAGCTGCTAAGTGTGATTGAGCAAGAATATGGGGTTACGGATTGATCTAAAGTGTAAAAAAACTCGACAATAGAAAATACTCATCTTATGATTAGGTAATCAGCTTGATGTTTGGCAAGTCGAAGTGGGGTCAAAAACCCTGGGGGGTTCGTCAAAATCGCCAGAACCTTGACAACAAAATAATTACAGCGTTTCACCAATCAGGGAAGTTGAGAATGAGTTGCAATAATAGCGGCTGAAATCGACTCTTTTTTGAGGTTCGTCAAATCGCTTCCCAGGAAGCTTGCTCTGTAACAGTTTCAGCTTCGAGCAGTTTCCAAACCCAATTACCCCGCAAGGGGACTGAAACAACTAGCAGCGAGAGAGCTACTTTGCGATAGCAAGTTTCCAAACCCAATTACCCCGCAAGGGGACTGAAACTGGTTTATATCTTTTCAATCGCTATCCAGTGCAGACTTGTTTCCAAACCCAATTACCCCGCAAGGGGACTGAAACATGCAAACATTTGATTGGTACAAAGAAAGAATAAGCGTTTCCAAACCCAATTACCCCGCAAGGGGACTGAAACGTAGCATCCAAAATTTGAGTTAATGTACGCTTTGCTAAGGTTTCCAAACCCAATTACCCCGCAAGGGGACTGAAACCCGGGAACTAACTCAATTAGATGGAATCAGATGGTGGTTTCCAAACCCAATTACCCCGCAAGGGGACTGAAACTAGAAAGTTCCTGCACTTGGCTTCTTCCATATAGAGGTTTCCAAACCCAATTACCCCGCAAGGGGACTGAAACCTGAAAGGTATGAACGCTAACGCCCGCGACTACCTGAAGGTTTCCAAACCCAATTACCCCGCAAGGGGACTGAAACCAGTCTATAGATTGAACGAAGTAGAAGAAAGATTTTGAGGTTTCCAAACCCAATTACCCCGCAAGGGGACTGAAACAATAGTTTGAGCTTTACTACCAAAAGTAAAACCGAGGGTTTCCAAACCCAATTACCCCGCAAGGGGACTGAAACGCTAAAAGAAGCATTGGACATTTTACACTCATTAAGTTTCCAAACCCAATTACCCCGCAAGGGGACTGAAACAGAGAATATACTTAGGAGTCCCGTTTCCTCTTATACAAGTTTCCAAACCCAATTACCCCGCAAGGGGACTGAAACAAGATGACTATAACTATCAAACTCAAGCAGGACGTAAGTTTCCAAACCCAATTACCCCGCAAGGGGACTGAAACAATAGTATTAATATTGCTGGTTGCTGCGGCATGATTTTGTTTCCAAACCCAATTACCCCGCAAGGGGACTGAAACCAGAAAGAAAATCACTCATGATTCCTCCTCAATTACTGTTTCCAAACCCAATTACCCCGCAAGGGGACTGAAACATGAAATCTCTGATAAATTTCAAGAAATTTATGTGTCGGAGTTTCCAAACCCAATTACCCCGCAAGGGGACTGAAACGATAGTTCCCCATTACCCGCACTCCCAAACCTCAGCCGTTTCCAAACCCAATTACCCCGCAAGGGGACTGAAACTAGTGAGGAAGAATCCTAACAGTAGACCCAACCGGGATGTTTCCAAACCCAATTACCCCGCAAGGGGACTGAAACTTCATAGTATCTATTTTCTGCCAAAGTGGCTATAAAGTTTCCAAACCCAATTACCCCGCAAGGGGACTGAAACGACGTGACGCTTGCATATCAGTCCAAGCCATTTAAAGTTTCCAAACCCAATTACCCCGCAAGGGGACTGAAACCCTGCTCTAGTTGTTGATTTAGTTTAGCTGCTTCTTGTGTTTCCAAACCCAATTACCCCGCAAGGGGACTGAAACACTGGTGCGCCGGGTATCATGTCGGCGCTCATATCGTTTCCAAACCCAATTACCCCGCAAGGGGACTGAAACATTGAATCGCCGTCAATATCACGGTCATCAGCATGTTTCCAAACCCAATTACCCCGCAAGGGGACTGAAACTTTTATTATTAGTTCAGAAAGTAACAATGCTACAAAGTTTCCAAACCCAATTACCCCGCAAGGGGACTGAAACATGTGATTCATTTTCAACTGTGAACTCGACTTTAACGCCTGTTTCCAAAGACTATTACCCCGCAAGGGGACTGAAACCAGTGATCCCCACTTTTATCCGAGTTTTACCAACCGTTTCCAAACCTAATTACCCCGCAATATCTCCCTTAGAATTAGGTTTTATATAAATTCCAAGTATTTAGAATTTCTAAAGCCATTTCTGTTCTCATCTCCCAAGGCAGTATAACTTCTACTTTTGACCCTAAAGCACGTAACCATCTAACAACATAGTAGTCTTCCATTCGGTAATCAACTTGGTAATAAGCATCTGTGCTAGGACGCGATCGAATAATATCTAAAATAGCTTTTCGATGTTCAAGATTTAGGGTGTATTGTTGTGTTAACTTAAGAGTTTCTTCATAGCTAATTCGCGTAAATGTATCATGAACACTAATTCTATCAATATAGCGTTGATGAAAATCTTGCTCAAATCGCAATACCATTGAGGCTTTGTCCTTATAAAAATCACATCCCCATGCTTCTTTTAACTGAGCGTTCACTATTTTAGGAGTTGGCAGATTGTTATCTTGATACTTCTCTCTCAATAATTGCGGGACACGAATGTCTTCCCAATCTAGAAACTCAAGGCGTTTAGAAATAATTCTATCTAAGCGATATTTATACCAGTTAATATCGCCTTTTGGAGTATTGCCATAAGTACATAAGTATTTAGCACGTTCCATAAAGTAAATACAAACTGGATAAACAACACATTCTTTAATTTGATTCTGATGGGCACTGTGATACGTCAGCAGAAGAGGTTGAATGTTTTCTGTATTCCAAATTTCCTGCAATTCGCTTTGAATCTCATCAACTGCGTCTTGCACATCGCTTGATTCCGGTACAACATAGTCAACGTATAAAAAAACACGATAATTATCTTCATCAACTTCTTCTGAAAATTCCTCAGCTAATAAAGGATATGCAGGATCTAGAAAACTAAACATACCTAATGCTCCCGCTAAATATGCTTGTTTCTCTAGCGTTAATTTACTATCAACACTTTCTGAAGTAATGAAATTTGGTAGTTGACCTGCTCGACAATAATGCTTGCTTCTACCAGATGTGTTATTTAACAGTTGTAAGCATTTTCGAGCAACTAATAAATCTAAATCACTTTGAAGGGATTTTCGGACTTGAGCAAACAAAGGTTCATTCAAAAGCTTGTCAATATCAGAAATTGATATATTTATATATTTTTGTAACAAATTCTGCCATTCTTCTATGGATACTCCCCATTCTAAAAACCATTGTTTGCTCGTTTTAATACAAGCGCAGTCGGGATCTTGATGGTTGAGAATGTCTGCTAGTTTTTCATCCTTGTGAGTTTTAGTAAAGAAAGCTTGTCGCCAGTCGTTATAAGTAAAGTTGTCAGCAAGAGTAGCGTATGCTTTATCACTATATAGCCAGCGTAATAATGCCCATAGCCGTATAGCGCGAGAGAGATTATGATTTTGCTCTATAGAGCCATTGGCAAGCTGTTGTAGTAGATGGGGGTGTGGAAGTTTAGTAAAAGTTATACTCATGATCAGTTAAAGTATCTCAAGTGTTTTTACTAAAGTAGCAGGTATTGGACGGGGGTACTTCCGATACTGTGTAATATGGGTTATGCCAATTTAAAAAAACTAAACACATCTACCACATGACTACATCCGAGTTTAAACCGTACAAAGTAGACCACTTGTTTTTGCTGATTGGTGAGAATCCTCTACCCAACTATGTTGCAGCAAAGCTGTTGTTGAAGGAGGGTGGTACTGTTTACTTGGTACACAGCACAGATACAACTAGTAAAGCAGCTTGTTTGGAAAGAAGTTTAAAGGGTATAAATGTCAAACCAATCTCATTGGTCAAACATGAGGCCAACTCATGTGTTATTAAAAGTAAAATCCAAACGGAAGTAAAAAATATTTTAACAAACCATCCAAAGCATACTTTTGGTTTGAATTATACAGGTGGGACAAAGGCAATGTCCGTTCACGGTTATCGGGCTTTATTCGAGGCTTCAGGAGTTCAGAATCCTGTATTTAGTTATCTAGATGCTCGAACTTTACAAATGTTCATCGATAGGGACAATGATTCTCCTAAAGCTGAAGCAGTAGATATAAAACTCTCTTTAAAAGAAATCTTTGCTTTGCATGATCTACGCTGGGAAACAACACCAATAACTAACCCATTACTACCTGAGTTAGCAATAGAATTTGCAAAACTGCATACTGATAAAAAAGTAGTAATTGCGTGGCACTGGTGGTGTGATAATGTGCTAAAACCTGGGACAAAGATATTGAAAAAAAAGTCTAATAAACTATCTGAATGGGAATGGAAGAAGGAGGTTAATTCAGAACTTAGTAAAATTGAAAAGGATTTAATAATTCCTTTAAATCCTGACATCGTCAGCTATAAGTTAATTGAAGAATTAGATAAACTACAAATTCAGGAAGAAGGAAAGAATATCTTAGAAAATTTTAAAGAAAATAACTTTCAAAAAATTAGAGAAATATGTAATTATTGCAATGCTCTTTGGGATATAGACCATGCACAGTATATAGAAAAAATTGGTGATTTACTCCGAAAATATTTAGACTCTTCACTAACTGAGTTAGCACTTAAAAAAGCAGCAGATAAAGCTGGTTTTGAGAAATTAAAGCATCTTTGTGAATGGCTCCAAGGGAATTGGTTAGAGCATTACGTGTTGCAAAAAATTCAAGAGGTTTCGCAAGCAAATCCTGGGTTGATACATGATACAGGATTATCATTTAAAGTCAGAGATAAGAAAAAACGAGAAGAGGGAAAAGATAAATTTGAATTCGATGTTGCCTTTATGAAGGGCTATCAGTTATTTGCATTATCTTGTACTACTGATGCTAGTAAATCTTTATGTAAATCCAAACTATTTGAAGCTTATATAAGAGCGCAGCAATTAGGTGGAGAACAGGCGCGAGTAGCTTTAGTATGTTGTTACGACAAACCCAAAGAACTAGAAGCAGAACTTAAAGTTGATACTGAAGTAAAAAAAGAAGATCCAAAGATCATTGTTTTTGGATGTGAACATCTTGATGATATTCAAAAATATATAAAAAATTGGATTGACGACAATAATCGTTATTACGCACCATGAATAAATACATAGCAACTGTAATTGATACAACAGGAATACAACCATATATTTTTGGAAGTAATCGTTTACGAGAAAATATAGGTGCATCGTATTTAGTAGAACAAGCAACCAATGGTTGGGTTAAGTACGCTTTACGCCAAATATTTGGAGAAAATGTTTATATTCCTGAACCGAAACAAGAAGAAAAATGTATTGAACACGATAATCTTGATGCTGAATTAGTCTATACCGGAGGTGGTAATGTAGTTATTCTTTTCAAAGACAGAAAAGATAAAGAAAGTGCTATTAAATTTACTAAAAGATTGAGCAAAAGAGTATTGCAAGAAGCATCAGGCTTAAAAATTGTAGTAGCCCACAGTGAACCCTTTGAGTGGGGAAACAAATTATCAGGAATTGTTGATAGTTTGATGAAAGAATTAGAGCGAAAAAAACGCGAATACAATCCTTCTGTCCCTTTGCTAGGTTTGGGAGTTACAGCTAACTGTCTTTCTACTGGATTATCTGCTGTAGATACTAGCGATCGCTACAGTGTACCCACTAGCTATCCAGTCTCCAGAGAAATCGTTGAAAAGCTCCGAGCCGTTGACCCTAAAAATAAAGCTCCAGCCAATCAAGAACTAAAAGATACTATATTTAAAAATTTGCCGCTAGGCAATTATATAGTCCCTTATGATGTTGATGATTTAGGCCGCACTGAGGGTAAAAGTAGTTACATGGCTATAGTTCACGCTGATGGTAACGGGATGGGCGATCGCTTTAAAGAACATGGTAGGAAATGTAAAACAGACCGTGAGTATATTACTGCCATGCGTGAACTATCTAAAACTGTGAATCAGGCAGGTGTTAATGCTTTAAAAAAAGTTGCTGAGAGAGTTATCCAATTAGCAGATGGTAAATTACAGGAGCAGTTTGCAATTACAGAAAGAGATGGGGAAAAGTATCTGCCTTTTCGTCCAATAGTTTACGGTGGTGATGACGTTACATTTGTATGTGATGGACGCTTGGGACTATCGTTAGCAGCACTTTACCTGAAGGAATTTGCAGATCAAAAAGTAGCAGATGGAAAAAATTTAACAGCTTGTGCAGGAATAGCAATTGTCAAAACACATTATCCATTTGCTAGAGCATATCAATTAAGTGAATCGCTGTGCAGAAATGCTAAAAACTTTGTGCGTTCTGAAAAAGAACGACTGGGAATATCAGATTTTTCTGCACTTGATTGGCACATTGCTCCTAGCGGTTTGTTAGGTTCAATCAGCGATATCCGTCAACGAGAATATCAAGTTACGGAAGGAAATCTCACCATGCGACCTTTGTACTTGCAATCTGATAGTGATTGGCGCAATTGGGATGATTTTTCTGAGGTAGTGAATCAATTCAACACGCACCCTGACTGGATAGGTCGCCGTAATAAAGTGATAGCTTTGCGAGAACAGTTACGGCAAGGTTCAGATAAAACAAAGCAGTTTTTACAGGTTTACGGTTTGAATGAGAAATATTTAACCCGATTTAGCAAATCAAAATATGACGACTTGTATCAATCTGGTTGGACTGAAGACCCCAGAACAAATACGAGAGTCTGCGGTTATTTTGATGCCATTGAAGCAATGGAATTTCACATTCCTTTAAAGGAGAAAACCGATGGAGATTTATTACCTGAAAATGCTACTTTTGAGTGATACAACTTTTGGGCGTGGTGATGGAGTAGCAGGTTTAATCGACCAAGAAGTAGAGCATGATGCTAACGGATTTCCCTACTTACGTGGACGTACTTTAAAAGGCTTGTTGAGTGAAGAATGCGACAATTTGATTGGTGTGCTTTCTGAACCACCCCTTTCCCGTTGGGAACAAGCCGCCGAACATTTATTTGGCATACCTGGTAGCACCCTGGAAACTATCTCCAAGATGCACGTTGGCGATGCTTGTTTACCCCAAGACTTGCGAAAGGCTGTAAAACTTCAACTTGACCAAGAACAGGAAAGAGAACGCAGAGGTCAGGAAAGAAGACTCACAGAAGTAGACGTTCTTGCTTCTCTTACCACTATTCGCCGTCAAACTGCTATTGACCCTGAAGATGGCGCACCTGTGGAACATAGCTTACGCTCTAGTCGGGTTATCTTGCGAGATTTATGCTTCACCGCACCATTGTTATTTGAAAAAAAACCAACAGCAGATATGGTAGCACTCTTAGCAGTCAGCACATTAGCACTGCAAAGAGTTGGTAGCGGACGTAACCGGGGTCGGGGTCATGTTCATTGTATACTACATGACTCAATTGGTGAAGAAATTACTCAAGAGCATTTTCGTTATTTTGAGCAGGAAACCAGGGGATGAAAGCAATTACTTTTTTACTGCACACTACACAACCATTGTTAGCAACTTCGCTTCAGGGAGACCCGAACAGTGATGTATCTTTTCCTTATATTCCAGGTAGCATGATTCGGGGAGTGTTGATTGGTCGATATCTCCAACGTCACAATTTAAAAAGTACAGATGATATTTTAGATGAATCAAAATATCCAGATATAAAGCGTTTATTCTTTAATGGTAATACCCGATATTTAAATGCTTATTTGTACGATCAACAAAAACAAAAGCGCACTCTACCTGTACCGCGCTCTTGGTTAAAGAAAAAGGGTGATGACATTTCCAATTTAGACGAGATAACTGTTTATGATTTCAGTTACGAAACACCGGAAGAAGATATTTCATACAAATCACTAGATGAGAGTTTTTGCACTGTAGATGATAAAGATATAGTGCTTTACAAAGAAAAGCGACGCATTAACATTCATAATATGCGAAATCGCAAAAAAGGCAGAGGTGATGAAGATAATGGTGCAATATTTCGCTATGAGGCTTTAGATTCCGAACAATATTTCCAGGCTGTAATTCTCTGTGATGATCCTGACGATATAGAAAAAATTAAGCTGTTACTAGAACCACAAGAAATTTGGTTAGGCGGTTCTCAAAGTGCGGGATATGGACATACTCAGATTATTCCTATAGAAGAGGATGAAGAGCATGATTATTGGGACGAAGTGGGAATTGAGCCTGAAGACCGTAACGACAGAGAACTAATCCGTATTACTCTTCTCAGCGATCTAATTTTACGGGATAAATGGGGTCATTATGTTGCCACGCCACCAAACTCAACAGGAGATGAAATTAATCAAAAAGTTGAGTCATTAACTCAGATATTAGAAGAATTACTAGATATAAAGTTAGAACCACAATCTAGTTATACCAGTAGTCTTATTGTTGGGGGATTTAACCGTAAATGGGGATTACCTTTACCGCAAGTCCCAGCTTTAGCAGCAGGTAGTGTTTTTGTATTTAAGTATAATAAAGAAGATAGAGAACTAGATTCAGAAAAAATTTGTTTAGTAGAAAATCAAGGTATTGGTGAAAGGCGGGTTGATGGTTTTGGAAGAATTGCTATCAATTGGCTAGAGGAAGAAGCAATATTTAATGCTTGTTTACCAAAAAGAGAAACTAACAGGGAGCAACCACAGCTAGTCCCAAATTCAGAAGACAGTCAACTAGCGCAAAAGATGGCGAAGAGATTATTGGAACAAAAGCTAGATAGGCAACTTTTAGAGAAGGTTGATAATTATAAACTCAAACCCAACAAACTCAGCAATAGCCAACTTTCCCGGTTAATGATTGTATGTAGACAATCTTTAAATCAGGGAAGCAAAAATCCAGTTATTCAATTACTGGGAAATTTACCCAAAAATGCCAATAGTCAATTTGAAGACACAAAAATTAATTATAAATCTTTCAAAATCCAAATTTACGAATGGTTAAATAACCCCAATAGTTGGATAAATTCAAGCTATTTAGAAGTCAATGTTGCAGGTGAATCAGTTCCATTAGATTTAGTTGAAAAACTGAAGCTAGAATACACCCTACGGCTAATTATTGCGGTTGCCAAACAAGCGATAAAGGATAAACAAGATGAATAGAACACGCGAAAGACGACATATTATTAAGCGCATCATTGTACGCGGTGTTTTGGTTCTGGATAAGCCAACTTGTTTGGGAAATGGTGATGCTGAAGGTGCTACAGATATGATGCTGTTACTTGACAGTATTAGTCATAACCCTTTACTAACAGGGTCATCAATTGCTGGTGCTTTACGCAATTATTTACATGAATATCAGTGTAATTACACGAAAAGTGAAAGCCGTGATAATATAGCTGCAAAATTGTTTGGTGATTTATTTGCTTACAAGGATGAAAGTAATAAAAATGAAGCAGAAAAAATTGCATTAAGAGAAAAAGATAGTCAAAGTCTTTTAATTATTCATGATGCAATAGGTAGCACTATTCACAATGTTGAAATACGAGATGGAGTCAAAATAGATGGTGCAACTGGTACTGCGTCTCACAAGGCAAAATACGACTTGGAACTCTTGCCAGCAGGAACTAAGTTTCCTTTGAACTTTGAGTTGTTAATTGAAAAAGATAAAGATGAGAATGAATTAAAACAAGCATTTGTTTTAGCTTTAGAAGGTTTAAAGAATGGTGAAATTGCTATTGGAATGAAAAAGCGACGGGGTTTTGGTCGCTGTCATGTAGATGAGTGGCAAGTTTGGGAATTTGATTTAACTAAACATAGTGATCGCATTGCTTGGTTAACATTTGAAAGACCTTGGGGTAAACCTTATGCTACTAAATTACCAAGCGACAAGCTATTGAGTAATACACACCTCCAGAAGCTAAAGGTAGATAAGCCAGATAAGCGCGATCGCCTCTTCATCACTGCCAAATTCCAACTAGCCAGCCCCTTACTCATTCGCTCTGGTCAAGATTTAATTCAAAACAAATGTTCTCCCGATGTGGTACATTTGCACTCCTATAGAAAAGACAAACCTGAGCCAGTTGTTTCTGGTACAAGTTTAGCAGGAGTGCTGTGGCATAGAGCCGAGAGAATAGTGAATACTTTAGATAAGAATTTACAAATTGTGTATGACCTATTTGGCTTTGTTAAAGAAGAAAGTAAACAAGCAAAGGCTAGTCGTTTAGTTATTCATGAAAGCTTGATAGAAAATACAGTTGACATTGTACAAAGCCGAATTGCTATTGACCGTTTTACAGGCGGAGCATATAACGGAGCATTGTTTCAGGAACAACCTGTTTTTAGTATCTCTAAAAAAGAGGATAGTCAAAAAATTAATAAAGTTAAAGGTAAATTAAAAAAAAGTAGCAATACAAGTAGTAACACAGCGCATATAAAACTAGAACTGGAACTACGTCAACCAAAGGGATATGAAATTGGGTTACTTCTGCTGCTACTTAAAGATTTATGGACGGGTGATTTACCAATAGGTGGTACTAGCAGTATTGGGAGAGGACGTTTGCAGGGAGTTGAAGCAACTATAGTTTGGCAACAACACAAGTGGGTAATCTCTGAGGAGAATCGGAAACTACTAATCAGCAAACAAGATAAAGATGAAATGGAAGAGTTTGTTAAAAAGTTTTTGGAGCAAGCACCATGAATCAAGATTTGTGTCAGGAAGTTTCAACAGAAACAATTGAACTATCACTAGAGGATTGGTTAAAGCAACAAGCAATTACTAAAGATTATCAGTTACGGTACGTGTTAGCTCATGCAGAGGATGGAGTTGTCTGGGGACATTTTGAAGTAGAAAGCGGCATTTTAGAAACTTCTAAGCAAGCTTTTACTGAGTATGATTTTCCTACATTACGTCTGTCAACATTACAACAATGCCGGATATTTGGAGAAGCTGGTGAGGTCTTACTATGGAATAGTAATGGAAAATGGCGATCGCGGCTAATTTTACAAAGCCAAGTATCAGAATTACTTGAACAAGAAAAAATAGGTTTAATACCAGAATCACAAATTCTCTGGGGTACTCAAGGAAAAGCAAACGGTAACTTTACCATACTTTCAGATGGTTCTCAGGGGCTTAAATATGCTGCTCCCATCACAGGGATTACTTTTAGCCAGGATAAACAGAAACAGTATCGTCCACTTCGACTAGAAGTACATCACTATTTTTATTATGACCAAGATGGAGTAGCTCGGATTTTTCTCAGTCGTCTTGTATCTCTCACAAAAGAAAAAATTTATGAATCCTAAACATCTAGAAAAAGTGCCTGATGACCGTAAAGCAGTTGCTCCTTATAACTTTGTAGAGATACCAGAAAAAGTAGTTGAAGCAAAACTTGAATGTAATGGTAAATTACGCGATAACAACCGCTACTATTCTGACCGTCACACTGGCAAAATTGTATGTACCTTAAAAACTGAATCACCTTTATATATTCGTTGTGGCTTAACACCTGCTGATTTTGCAGATTTTGGAGATAAACCGAACGAAGAACTAACACCAGAACAACGCAAAAAAAAAGGCTGAATTCTTTCAGTATCCTTCAAAACAGTATCCCGTTTTGCCTGGTAGCAGTTTGCGTGGAATGGTGAGAACTCTAGTTGAAATTGTTAGCTTTGGCAAGATTGAAAGAGTCTCAGATGCTTCAAAATTTTTCTTCCGTGCAGTTGCTGCTGATAAGCAAGATCCTTTGGACGAACTATATAAAGATTTGCTGAAAAGTGTAAAAGCTGGTTATCTAGTCGAAACTCAAGAAGGTTGGTTTATTCGTCCAGTTTCCCAAACAGTTGCGGGAAATAATAATACATCATTTGTCTGGGTTAAAGAGGATAGAAGAGCAAAAAGAGCAGCTGGTGAACAAGATATCCGAACAATTGCTAATCAGTTCACTCCTAGATTTATTACTTTAAATCAAGCAGGTTATCTACCACAATATCAAGAGGTAAGCTTTGAAACTACCTATTCAAAGAATGGACGCACTTTTGCCAAGAATATTAGTGCCAATCCAAACACTTATCAATATAGAGGATGGCTTGTAACTAGCGGAAATATGAAGCAAGAGGGTGACAGCAGTAAATCTCCTCGGCAAAATCACGGCATTGTGCTAGCTGAAGACAAAACCGGAACTCAACTTTTAAAAATTGATGATGCTGCTATCAAGCATTACCGTGACGCACTTACAGATTTTCAAAAGCAGCAACCATTTGATAAAAATATGGGAGTTTTGGAAGCTGGCAGACCTATTTTTTACAGTGAAATGTTCTCATACTGTGAAATCAAGTCCAAACAGGTAGTTAGGTTATTTGGTCAAAGTCCTAACTTTCGTATTCCTTATTCTCCTAAAAATGATGGTAAAGCCGCATCAGCAGTTGATTTTATCCCTGAAGAAGTAGGTGAATCTGACAAAATTGACTTAGCTGATGCCATTTTTGGCTTTGTTAGGCGTAAAAACGAGAACAAAGAACAAGGTTCTGATAAAAATAAAAAAGAAAAACGGGAAAAATCTCGTGCTGGACGTATATTTTTCAGTGATGCTCAATATAAAAGTGAAGAAAATGGTATCTGGCTGACTGATGACACCATTACACCACAAATTCTGGCTACTCCTAAACCAACAACATTTCAGCACTACTTAGTCCAAAAAAGCCACGAAAAGAAAAGCCTGAAGCACTATGCTAGTCAACCCAATCAAGACACAGTAATTCGGGGACATAAACTATATTGGCATAAGGGAAATGTAGGCATAGACAGAATTAAAACCAAAGCAACTGAAGCTGAAATTAAAGATAAACAATCCCAGTACACGGAAATTAAGCCAATTCAATCAGGAGTTTCTTTTGAGTTCACCATTTATTTTGAGAATCTCAGTGATGTAGAACTGGGTGCACTTTTATGGGTGTTAACCCTATCAGTCGAAGATGTAGAGAAAGTCAAATTACTTGGCCTTGATAGCAAAGAAAAATATCGGCTTTCCCTTGGTATGGGAAAGCCATTAGGTATGGGTGCAGTAATGATTGAAAAATATGAACTTTCCCTTAATGAACGATATCGTAATGAACCTAAGCAGCGATACACACAGCTATTTGATGATAATAACTGGTTAAGTGGCGATCGCCCTGCTACTTATGATGAGCATAAAGAATTTATTCAGAAGTTTGAGGAATATGTAACTACGCACATTAGTGAAGCTGACTTTCCCCAAGATTATCCAGACAAACAAGATTATGAAAAATTGAAGCTAAAGGATGTACCACGTATCAAAATGTTACTAACTATGCTGAGATGGGATATTTTTCCACCTGTAAGTAGAACACGATACATGGAAATAGAACGAGACATAACAACAAATGACTACATCTGTCAGCCTGTTAAGGAAGATGATAAAACAGTTAATGAGTATAAATGCCGTCTGATACTGCCAACTCCATTTCAAGTAATGGATATGTCAGACAATCGAAGACATCAAACCCTAAATTTAGATAATTTAAAGCCATACTGCCAAAATGAAATTATAAAGTCTAAACCATCTCAAGAATTTCAAATTGGTCAAACTTTAGATGCGGAGGTTATCAAAATCATTGGGATTAAAGTCACTTATAAAATGTTAGTTGATATTAAGCGAACTACAGATGAACACAAAAAAGCTAAGTATTTACAGGAAGGACAAATGGTTAAAGTCCAAATTACTGCTTTAAAAGATAATGGACAAATTAAAAATATCAAATTATTGGATTGATTAGTTTCATTATTAGTGAATCATCTTTGTTATGTGCATAATAATTTTTTCGTCTGAACCTTCATCCTCCCGCCATAACCTTTCGGAAAACCCCTCTTCCAACCATGCGGTATGTTTAGAGACGAAATTTCTTACTCAGACTGATTCATGATAGATGAATACTTCCAAACCCTAACCACCTTCCCCCCGCGCAACTTTCAACGAGAAACTATTACTAAACTCCTCAACCACCAAAACATCCTTCTCCGCGCACCCACTGGTTCAGGGAAAACCGAAACAGCGATCGCACCTTTTCTTTTGGCTAAACATCTCAACCTTGATTTCCCCAATAAACTGATTTACGTTGTCCCCCTGCGAACCCTAGCCAACAGTCTGCGCCAACGTGCTGAAAATTTAGTTGACAACTGGGAAAAAGCTTATCCATCATCTCGTTCCCCTGTAATAACTCTGCAAACAGGAGAGAACCCAGAAGACCCGCGTTTTGAAGGTGATATCGTTTTTTGCACCATTGACCAGATGTTGAGCAGCTTCCTAAATATTCCCTACTCAGTTGGTCGTGGTTCTGCTAATGTGAACTCAGGAGCAATTTTCGCTTCATACTTAGTATTTGATGAATTACACCTGCTTGACCCAGACCGTTCTTTCGCTACTGTTCTTAAAGTTTTGCAACAGGTCAAAGGTATCGCACCATTTTTACTGATGACCGCCACACTCACAAATGAACTTGCAACCCAAATCAAAGACTTGATTGACTAGTCATGGAAATTATTCAAATTGAAGACGCAGACTTACAGGCGATAGAAGGTCATCGCTGCCGTACCTTCCAAGCTCTACCTCATCCGCTTAACGCCTCAGTCATCATAGACGATATTCAAGCTTACGGGCGTAAACGAGTGATAGTCATCTGTAACACAGTCTCTCAAGCTCAGGGATTATTCAGGGATTTAGAAGAACTCAACCACGGTGGCAGATTACACATTACGCTTCTACACTCTAGATTCTTACCAGAACACCGCGCCCAGAAAGAAACCGAACTCAAAACTATATTTGCTCAAGATTGGAAAGATGATGGCAATTGCTACGTTTTGATTTCTACGCAAGTAATTGAAGCGGGAATCAACATTACTTGCCAAGTCATGTACACTCAACTTTGCCCCATGAACTCGCTTCTACAACGGGCAGGACGATGCGCTCGATTTGCGAGTGAGCAAGGAGAAGTTTTTATTTATCCTACAGTTGAAGTTAATCCAGCTTCGACTGCCATAGCGATCGCGGATTTAGAAGAAGATGAATCTGACCCTAAAAAGCAAAGCTTTCTGCCTTATTCTAAAGAAACGTGCGAACTGACATGGCAAGTTTTAGAAGCACACACCCACTCAGCACAAGCCCACGAAAATGTTGGATTTCGGACTGAAGAAGCTTGGATTAATCAGGTTCACACCGCAGAAGATTTATTACAACAACAGCGCAGACAAAATAACCAAATGCAGTTTGAACAGCATTTTGAAGCTGCATATTTTAGAGGATGCCAATCTGCTGCCAGCGAGTTAATTCGCTCCGTAGATAATCGCAGCTTGTTTGTCTGGGAACAAACGCCAATGATTGACATTGAAGAAGAAACCATCGATCCTCGAAAACTACTAGCTTTTTCAGTACCGATCTCTACTCTTTGCAAAGCCTGGAGGGAATTTCAGAGTGCAGGTTTTGGAGCAAATTGGCTCTTCAAGCGAATTGAACCACCAAAAGATAAAACCGAAACCTACAGCCAACCTGTTTGTACTCCTATTACCTCCCGTGCGGCATTGGTTAGTAGTATCCAGATTTTGGTTAATCCCCGCTATCTCTACTATGACGAACACATAGGTTTACTGATTGGTATCAATGAGTTTGGGAATGGTTTTGCATCACCGCCAAAACCACAACGCTTCATCAAAAATGAGTACCGCTACCACATGGATACATATATTGGTCACTTGATCTATATGTGGACTTGTTGGCGAAAACCTTTTAAAACTAAACTTCTGAAAAATGGTGAAGCTGTTGATAAGGTTTATGGGAGCGTGCGAGATGAACTTTTAAAAGCAGGCGGACAATTAATTAAAAGCAAAATCTTTCCCCAAATCCAACAGCAACAAGCAGAAGCATTGTTTGAATTGCTGGTATTGTTAGCTATTTTCACCCACGACTTAGGTAAACTTCAAACCAAATGGCAGGAAGTAATGCGGGGATGGCAAGCGATCGCTCACTCTTCATTCCAAGCCAAAAACCCCAAAGCACACTTACTGGCACACACTGACTATAATCCCGAATGCCAGGAGCAAAAAGCTGCTCTCAAAGCCTACGAGAAAAAACATCAGCGTCCCAATCATGCTGTCGAAAGTGCATACTTGGCTCAAGATATTTTGAATCAATGCTTAGTGCCTTTATTACAGAATGATTTCTCTGCCAACAAAGAACAGATGCAATACATACGGCACACAGTCATACTAGCAGCAGGCCGCCATCACTCTGCTTGGGCTGGGGGATGGGAACAATCAGACTTAACTCGGATTAAAACCATACAGCTACACCCGCAAGCACAACAAGCGATCGCTCAAAGTTGGAAAACAATGCTGCGGTATCTACCCCCTACTTTATCCTTGCCACCAGCCACTCTCAGCAAAAATGTTTACCAAATCAAACAAAAATTCGATTTGAATCGATTTACTACTGACCAAATTGAGTATTTGCAACTTTATCTACTGGTGGTCAGAGCTTTAAGACTATGCGATCAGCATTCAGTACAACTACATAATACATAGCTTTGAAGCGATTGGAATACCCCTCTTCCAACGGGGTATAGAATCATATTCAGTTCACCACTCTCATCGGTCAAACGTCCAGATGATAGAGCATTTATTCGTTACTAAAAAATACGGGAATTATGCTGATACATTGCTTTTACTGGGTTTGGTGCAACTTGTCGAGTATGCCTTAAGACAAACAAATCAAAAAAGCGATGTTGGGCTGTTCGATGAAGGTACGCGCTACCGCATCCAATTAAAACAGGCTGTAAATCTAGAGGAGATCGCCAAGCTTGATTATACTAATCCTTTCCCACCAGTTAAAGGTCAAAAAACGGACATCAGCAAAATTCCTTCAGAAACAGACTTTTTTGACACAGTAAAGGAGAGCGAAAAACGGAAACTGTATAAAGACTACGTATTTCAGCAACGGGGTAAACCGCAATGGAATGAAGAAGCGCCAAAACCACCCCATCCTAGTACTCAAAATGGAGTAATTCTCACCTCCATGAGGCACGATCGCAATCATAACGAACTGTGGCACTTAGGATATCAACTTAAAGAAAACTACGGTGCTTTACTGGTTGCACTATTCCAAGCATTTAGTGAAGAGATTAACTCTCAACTGGATACAGAAACTAACCGTTGTCAGAAATTATTTACTCAAGCTACTAACTGTAAATTGCCAGAGGTAGCCAGTGCAGTCAAAATTTATCTACCAACATCAGTTCAAGGAGTTAACCGAGTTAAGGCAGATAGCAATAAAGTAGATTCTCAAAAAGCAGATTGGTTAAGTTTATGGTTGATTGCTGGGGGTTTATTTAGCTTTGGTGTCACTGAACGGATTAAAATTGCTGACCGTGTTTTTGACTGGCGAGTAGTTGTTCTAGAACCTCAAGATATCCGATTGAGTAAATACAAAGAAGTACTAGATCAACTGCGTAAGTATAATCCACCTTCTGGTGGGCATGGTATAGCTAGATTCGATGCGGAGTTGGTTTTGCGATTTTGTCAAGAACTCTTAAATAACCACGCTTCTCAAGCTGATGCAGAAGTTGATGAATTTGATATTTGGGAACCGATTAACCATTTTGTCAAGAGCTTTGTTGGAACTCATTTTGGTTCTAAAGGTCAAGTTTACGGAGTTAAAGAAGTCTTCAGTTTAGGGCTTCCTGCTTGGATTCGTCCAGAAAATTCTCAAGAATTAGCAGATTACCAAAGTGTTTTACAAGAGCATCTGTGGGTAATTAGCACTTTGTCAGCAGAGGATGGACACAGTGAACTATTAACTGCTTATCGAGACTTTATTACTGGCACAAGTTTGCGTCAATTTTTCCCTTTTCAAATTAGTTATGCAGATTATGTTATTAAACGGCTGGCAGATCCGAAAGCTAGACCGCCACGTTTATTTTCCGTTGCAGGGTTAAACACAATGACCAAAAAGGATACAGACTTTATCAAAATTACCCAAGACCCCAGTTTCTTACGCATAGCCAAAGCAATTAACCAAGCAACTGTATATGCAGGAAAAGTACAAACAAAAGAAGGATTAAAAGAACTGGAATGGCAGCGAACTTACGGTTTAGCACAACGTTTAAGTAGCCAATCTGGTTCAAAAAATGATTTCTTAAAGGAAATTACTGACTTTTTAGCAAAATACGAAGCTGAGAATTTACGCTTGTCTGAGCAATTACAAGGAAAAGGTAAATCTCTTAAACGAGTTTGGACAACCAAAGAAGACCTAGATCGCTTAGTGGAATTAGTTACAGAAAATGACACTGTACTAGTTGCCAACCTCTTAATTGCTTATGGCTATGCTCGTTGGACTAAACCTAAGAATGATGATTTAGAAACTGACACTGAACAAGATATTAACGACTTAGACGATACTGCAATTTCGGGAGAATCAAACGATGACTAAGACACAATTTACAGCTTACTCAATCTCTATTAGTGGTTCCTTGTCTTGGCAGCTTCATGCTTTGAATAATGAAGGAAACGAAGGTAATCAAACCCTAACTCGTCGTTATTACATTATTCAAAAAGGGATGAATGAACCAGATTCTGTCAATGGCGTTTCTGGGGATATGCTCAAGCACATTCAAGCAGAACATTTACATCGTGTTGCTATTCAAGACGAACTAGCATTATCCCAAGGTGGCAAGCAATTTCATCCTGATCGCATCGGTTATGACTTAGAAAAAGGATTGCCAATTTTTACAGATGCCGACACTGATTTAGCAGCTAAAACCCATCAAGTTATCCAACGCTGTAGCATGAGTGATTTAGAAGGATTCATGGTCACAGTCAAAGGCGGACAAACTCTCAAACGCGAGTCTGTAATTGAGTTTGGTGCAGTTGTTGGTTTACCAACTCTCGTCAAGACTCAAAGTTACTTTCATGCTAAGTACGGCACGGATAACCCAACGCCTTACAATGTGCAACTAAGTTCTGGGTTATATGCAACTGTCTTGAACATTGAAGCATTTCGCATTGGTTACAATCCCCATACTTTCAAATACAGCATTAATGCGACAGAACGTAAAAAACGTTTAGATGCTTTACTCAAAAGTGTTTTGTATACCTATCTTCAACCCAACGGAGCAAAACGCAATACTAACTTACCTCACCCTGACCATTTTGAAGGTGTGATTACTGTTAGTACCCGCCGTTGTCCTGCACCAATGATTAGTTCTTTAGAAGCAAGCTACAGCCATCAAATTCATAGCTTGGCTGATACGTTAAACAATATTAACGGTGCAGATACAATACTTTGCTTTGATTTCGATAATATTGCTCAGTTTGCCGCACAAATTCAAACCTTAATTGAGCAAGCACAACCTTGGGAGAGCGACCATGCCGAAGCGATTGAATAAGTCAAACACTCCTCAACCAGAATTGCCAGTAAATGCCAAGCAATGGCTAACTGTTACCTTTCAACCAGTTAGCCTCTTCTCCCTGAAGCGTTCGGATGCTACTAGTATGGCGGCTCGGTCTAACCTTGTGCCTACTCCTTATGCTATCAAAATGGCATTGTTAAAAGTTCTGCTGGAAAGTCAAGGAGAACAACATCAAAGAGACTTTGAGCAGTGGATGAAAAGCCAATTTGACTGGATTCGAGACTTAAGAATTTACGTTTGCCCACCTGAAAAACTAGTAGTGAATCGTAATGGTTACAAACTTCGTTATTACGACCAAACTGCCGATAAAGCCGATAAAACTCGTTCTACTTTACCAATGCAAGATGGTTTTGTTTTTCGGGAATGGGTTTATATGCAAGGTCATTTGCAAATCTGTTGCGGCCCCAGCGACCGCTTAACGCAGTTAGAGCAACTATTCTCTCTAATTAACTACTTTGGTAAGCGGGGTTGCTTTTTTCAATACCTGCCACAATACAACCAACAAACTCTTGAGCCGTTGTTTCAACACAATTCAACTTTTGGTTTTACAGTTCAGCCGATGGACGACTTGGGTGAGAAAACTACTTTTAATCGCATCAATCCCTATTCCACAGATAAAGCACAACCAGATAAAGACCGAGTAATCAAACCTGGATTTCTCCCCGTGCAACTTACATCTAGCAGCGCACGTTATGACATTTACCAAAGATATTGAAACTAATTTAACCGGGTTAAAGTTAGTTCTCAAACGCACACAAACAGTAACTAACCCCACACCATTAATCTCTTGGTTGCCCCAAACCCAACCTCAACCAGCCTGGATTGGGCTGAAGACTCATGCTGGTGTCTCTAAAATTATGCCTGTGATGCCGGATTTGAGTTTGTATCCGAAGCTGATGGAACTCATCTGTGGGCGTATAAGTCAAAGTAATTACGTCGAATGGCAGCAAGAAGCCTATGAAATGGTAGGAGTTGAAACCGATACTGATACTCTACATACGATTCAAATTTCTCTTGTTGCTGCTGCATCATTACCATCAACATTAGGAAGAGCTATTCATGCTCAATGCTTTCAATGGTTTGCTAATGCAAATCCTGCCTTAGCCCAACATTTACATCAGCAAGAAAGCGTACCCTTTACCTTGGGAATAAAATATTTTTCGTCAAAAAAAATACAGCTAAGAATTACTCTGCTTAAACAAGAACTCTTAGCACCCTTGCTTTGGGGAATACATAGCAATTTGGGAGGCGAAATAAATCTAGCAGGTGTTCCTTGCCGATTAAGCAAAGAGATAGACATTTCCCATGCTAGTAGTTTTGAGAAGTTAGTGCAAATTCCTGTTCAAAACACTATTAAACTACAATTTCTGTCTCCTACTAGTTTTAAGCAGAGTGGAGCAATACAGCCATTTCCATTACCAGATTTAGTTTTTAATGGACTACTGCGGCGTTGGAACCACTTTGCTCCACCCCAATTAAAGTTTCCCGAAATTAAATGGAATTGTTTAGTTTCAGCTTTTGAATTGAAAACCCATGCTTTTAAGTTAGAAGTTGGTGGAGAAATTGGAGCTGAAGGTTGGGTAAGGTACCGATTTAATGATAATGAACAAGCAAAAATTGCGACAGTTTTAGCTCATTTCGCCCATTTTGCTGGAGTAGGTCGGAAAACAACAATGGGAATGGGACAAACATCAATTCAAAATTCACAATTCAAAATTCAAAATTGATATGACTGAGGACTATTTGCCCCTGGCGTATCTTAACGCTTGGGAATATTGCCCACGCAGATTTTATTTAGAATATGTGCTGGGTGAAATGGAAGACAACGAACACATTATTTTGGGTCGCCACATACACCGCAATGTTAATGAAGAAACAACATTTCAAGAAGGCGGAATGCTAATTCATCAACAGCAATGGGTTTGGAGCGATCGCTTGAAAGTTGCCGGGATCATCGATGCTGTAGAAGAATGCGACGGACAACTTGTACCTGTGGAATATAAAAAAGGCAAGATGGCACAGCATCTTAATGACCATTTTCAACTTTGTGCGGCAGCTTTGTGTTTGGAAGAACGCACCGGGCGCAATATTGCTTATGGCGATATTTTTTATCATGCTAACCGCCGCAGACAGACAGTGGCATTTACCCCACAATTAAGACAAATGACTGAGCAGGCGATCGCTCTTGCTCAACTTGCTGCTAATAAGGCTATGCCTGCTCCGATTAGTCATCCTAAAAAATGCCTTTCATGCAGTCTCCAAGGAATTTGTCTACCTGTTGAAGTTAAACAATTACAAAACTTACAAGCTGCTGAAACTGATGGTTGAATCAGTGCAAGTTCATTAACAAATTTTATTCACTACTAATTACACACCTTTGATATGTCAGTTCTTTACGTTACCCAACCTGATGCTGTTTTGAGCAAGAACTATGAAGCTTTTAATATAGCTTTAAAGCAAGAAGATGGTTCTTGGAAAAAACAAAGTATTCCAGCACAAACTGTAGAGCAAGTAGTCCTTATGGGCAATCCTCAAGTTACAGGCGATGCTCTTGTTTATGCTTTAGAGCTAGGTATGCCCATTCATTACCTTTCTAACTTCGGTAAATATTTGGGGTCGGCACTCCCTGGTTACTCCCGTAACGGACAATTGCGACTGGCACAGTATCAACTTTATAACGATCCTGTGCAGCGTTTGGAATTAGTCAAAGCAATTGTGGCAGCTAAAATTCACAATCAATATCAAGTTTTATATCGGAATAATGAACGAAATAATCCTCTTAAAGAACGTAAAAGCCAAGTTAAAAATCAGAAAACTATAGACCAAGTAAGAGGAATTGAAGGTTTAGCTGCACGAGAATATTTTGCTTGTTGGCCAAGTATGGTTGGAAAACAGTGGACTTTTAATGGCAGAAATCGTCGTCCTCCTACCGATCCAGTGAATTCACTACTCAGTTTTGCTTATGGTTTATTGCGCGTTCAAGTAACAGCTGCGGTTCATGTTGCTGGGTTAGACCCATATATTGGATACTTACACGAAGTTCATCACGGTCAGCCATCAATGGTACTGGATTTAATGGAAGAATTTCGCGCCTTGATAGCTGATAATGTGGTATTGACAGTATTACATAAACGTGAAATACAACCACAAGATTTTTCTGAAAGTTTGGGTGCTTATCGTTTAAAAGAAGCTGCCCGAAAATCTTTTTTGCAAGCATTTGAGCGTAAGATGAATGACGAATTCAAACATCCTGTTTTTGAATACCGATGCACTTATCGTCGGGCAATCGAACTTCAAGCCCGCTTGCTCAGTCGGCATTTGCAAGAAGGTATTCCTTATAAAGCTCTTGCTTTGCGATGACTACCTTGTTCTATCTAATTATTTATGATCTGCCAGATAACAAAGCAGCTAACAAACGTCGCACTCGTTTACACAAATTGTTGTCTGGCTATGGTAAATGGACTCAATACAGTGTATTCGAGTGCTTCTTAACAAACGTTCAATTTGCTACACTACAGACCAAAATAGAAAAATTAGTCAAGCCAGAAGAAGATGCTGTACGAATATACGTGCTTGATGCAGGTGCAGTGAGAAGAACCATCACGTATGGTTCGGAAATTCCTCGACAAGAGCAAACAATCGTCTTATGATAGATGAAGGTATCGACTTGATGATTGTCGAGTCAAAGCGGGGTCAAAAACCCTGGAGACTCGTCAAAATCGCCAGAACCTTGACAAAATAATAGTTATAGCGTTTCATAAAATGGGAAAGCTGCAAATAATTTGCAATAAGAGAGGCTGAAAATGACCAAAATTTTCGACTCGTCAAATCGCTTCCCAGGAGGCTTGCCCTGTAATAGTTTCAGAACCGGGCGGTTTCCAAACCTGATTACCCCGCAAGGGGACTGAAACACCAATA
The DNA here is from genome assembly GCF_014696905.1 of Nostoc sp. FACHB-190. Classification (NCBI taxonomy): domain Bacteria; kingdom Bacillati; phylum Cyanobacteriota; class Cyanophyceae; order Nostocales; family Nostocaceae; genus Nostoc; species Nostoc sp. FACHB-190. The sequence goes on along the minus strand of NZ_JACJQW010000043.1, from coordinate 10,876 downwards.
CACTTTCTCCAAGTGTTGCACCTTCGGTTAAGGTTTCCAAACCTGATTACCCCGCAAGGGGACTGAAACTGGTCTATTTTAGACCGCAACTCTACAGGGACTTGGTTTCCAAACCTGATTACCCCGCAAGGGGACTGAAACCAGCAAAAGATTCTGGGATATTCTGTAATAGAAAAGTTTCCAAACCTGATTACCCCGCAAGGGGACTGAAACGTTATTGTTAATTGAAGATGAGCGATCGCCCGATATACGAGTTTCCAAACCTGATTACCCCGCAAGGGGACTGAAACAACTTTTTCCATTCCACGATTAGCAGCAGACATAAAAGTTTCCAAACCTGATTACCCCGCAAGGGGACTGAAACTTTTACAGGGGATTTGGCTAGTATCTATAAAGATATTAAATGTTTCCAAACCTGATTACCCCGCAAGGGGACTGAAACCGTAATGGGTTAACTGAGATAGCAACCCACTGCTTAGTGTTTCCAAACCTGATTACCCCGCAAGGGGACTGAAACGTACCTACGCAGTTACTGCACTCAAAGTCTTTTGGTTTCCAAACCTGATTACCCCGCAAGGGGACTGAAACTATGAAAGTCCCACTCACCAGCACCAAGGCTTGAGTGTTTCCAAACCTGATTACCCCGCAAGGGGACTGAAACCGAACAGATGGCTTAACAACTGAAGATGATCCCAAGGTTTCCAAACCTGATTACCCCGCAAGGGGACTGAAACGAGTATTCCTGTGCTTCGCCAAGAACATTAGAAATAGGTTTCCAAACCTGATTACCCCGCAAGGGGACTGAAACAGCAACTCAAGTTCATCTAATCCTGTTACCTCTCCGTTTCCAAACCTGATTACCCCGCAAGGGGACTGAAACTTTCTTCTGTCGTCATCAAATCATCATCGTCAAGGTTTCCAAACCTGATTACCCCGCAAGGGGACTGAAACAACTAGCAAAAATACTATTGAATCTTCGCTTAGAGTTTCCAAACCTGATTACCCCGCAAGGGGACTGAAACAATTAACACTTAAAGAACAAATCAAAATATCTCAGGTTTCCAAACCTGATTACCCCGCAAGGGGACTGAAACAACTTAGTTTCGTTATCCGTAGCTTTGGCTTCTATTCTGTTTCCAAACCTGATTACCCCGCAAGGGGACTGAAACAAAAATTATTTATATCCATTACTTACAATCTCCCATTGCAGTTTCCAAACCTGATTACCCCGCAAGGGGACTGAAACAGACAGCTAAAATTCCTAGAACTTATGACAAGGCTATACAGGTTTCCAAACCTGATTACCCCGCAAGGGGACTGAAACCAAACTTACTGTGAGCGACTGGAAGTAGATTTGAGTGTTTCCAAACCTGATTACCCCGCAAGGGGACTGAAACATACTTTATCGTAGAAACAATCAATTACCGTATCAGTTTCCAAACCTGATTACCCCGCAAGGGGACTGAAACTTCCCCTCAATCCATGCACCACCATTCCAACCATAGTTTCCAAACCTGATTACCCCGCAAGGGGACTGAAACCTAAAAGAATTATTGAATACGCTTATTAATCCATCAAGTTTCCAAACCTGATTACCCCGCAAGGGGACTGAAACTTTTCTTCACCAATGCGTTGATTCTCAACTGCCACGTTTCCAAACCTGATTACCCCGCAAGGGGACTGAAACCCCTCATCCCGCGATCGGCACTGAGACAATGATTGTGTTTCCAAACCTGATTACCCCGCAAGGGGACTGAAACTTTTGAGCTTCGACAAGGAGGAAATTACTTACACCCAGGTTTCCAAACCTGATTACCCCGCAAGGGGACTGAAACAGAAGAAAAGACTTGAATATAAGTCTTATATCCATTTGTTTCCAAACCTGATTACCCCGCAAGGGGACTGAAACGACCACAGAACTAGAGGAAAAGAATAAAGAGATAGCGTTTCCAAACCTGATTACCCCGCAAGGGGACTGAAACGCTTTTATTTCATATCCATCATTTATAAATCTCCTAGTTTCCAAACCTGATTACCCCGCAAGGGGACTGAAACACCTCATCATTAACTAAAATACAGACATTATTAAAGTTTCCAAACCTGATTACCCCGCAAGGGGACTGAAACCAATACAAATCTATACAGGCATCTGTGCCTTTCCATTGAAGTTTCCAAACCTGATTACCCCGCAAGGGGACTGAAACTGATGTCTTCAAGAAGTGCAGTCAGGTGCGGCAATATTCTTGGTTTCCAAACCTGATTACCCCGCAAGGGGACTGAAACCTTCTGCTGGTGCGGCAATTGGTTCTGTTGTTCCTGTTTCCAAACCTGATTACCCCGCAAGGGGACTGAAACATTTGCATCCGTTTAATTACCTAACGCCTCAATCGTTTCCAAACCTGATTACCCCGCAAGGGGACTGAAACTTCACTAGATTGACGTGTCCATACATCAGCTTCAGGTTTCCAAACCTGATTACCCCGCAAGGGGACTGAAACCTGCTGGTTTATATGCAACATTAACGCTGGGCTTAGGTTTCCAAACCTGATTACCCCGCAAGGGGACTGAAACAGCTAAATGGTTCTCGGTTTTCATGATGAACCGTTTAGGTTTCCAAACCTCATTACCCCTCAAGGGGACTCAACTCAGTGATCGCCATCCCAGCCGTTAAGTAATCACACAGAATTATTTACACATACGTTTCTAGTCTATATAAGGGTTTCATGGCTTAAATTTGTGTAATTAATTTTGTTTAGCTACTTACCTCTGCTCATTAATAATTTTCCCCAAAGGGGGATGAAATCGCCTAAAATATTCAACATTCTTCGACTCAACCCATACGATGCCCAGAGCAGCCACAGCCCCCAAGCGCAAGCCTAGAGCTAAATCAACACCGAAAGACTCAGTTCCTACGTGGACAGATGAAACGGAACTGGTAGGCTTAGTGTTTGATTTAGAGGCAACAGCAACGGCTTCTCTCTACTCGCAATATACGATTGGACTCCACGCTTGGTTTCTCGACCAAGTGCGCCAAGTTGACCCAGAGTTATCAGCCTACCTGCACGATGGCGAGTCAGAAAAAGCCTTTACTATCTCCGCACTGGAAGGTCAACTGCTACCTAGTGGCAAGCAACTGAAACTAGTCGCCAACCAAATCTATCACTGGCATATCAATGCGCTATCTCAACGAGTGGCATTGTTTCTCAAGCAGTGGTTAATCAACTTACCAAAGATTATCGATTTGAGAGGCGCATCCCTAAATTCAGCTACAGCCGAGCAGTTGATTACTGATATGCTGGCTCAACGGATTGAAGAACTGACGGAAATATTCACTGAGCAGCGAAAACGCAGGGGGGGCGATCGTACCGATAGAATTGCTGTGACGTGGGCGACTGTACTAGCCCGTCGAGAATATGGGGATTCTTTGGGGGCGATCGCAACTGACTTGGAGATGAAACCGGAGACAGTGAAAACTTACGTCAAGCTGGCTCGAAAAGCTCTCAAGGGGACTGATGAGGGGGCTGTTGGGAATCCTTAGTAGTTGGCAGATTAGGGCTTGATGCAAAGCGAGGGGTTGCAGTAGCCTTCAGTGGGGAAGGATTACGAGTTTTGCCAATTTTTTATCCAGTTGCAGATAATAGTGTTAGAGCTAATTATTTTAAGAGGTCTTTCTAATTGTGGTCTTTGCTGAAACTAGCTCCTCAAATATGGTAACAACTCGCCTGACGCTAGACGAGTATCGGGTTATGGAACAAACCAGCCTAGAACGCCATGAATACCGCAATGGAGAAATTATTACTATGTCGGGAGGCTCGGAAGCCCACAGTGCGATTGCTAGTAACTTATTAATTTACTTGGGCTTTTTGCTTAGAGATACTGATTTTCGTTTGTATAACGGTGATTTGCGCGTTTGGATTGAGGAATATCAGTGTGGGACTTATACAGATTTGATGATTGTTCAAGGTTCCCCAGAATTCAACGATGAGCGCAATGATGAAATTGTTAATCCTTTACTCATAGTTGAAGTTCTTTCGCCCTCGACTGAAGCTTATGATCGGGGCGATAAGTTTAGAAAATATCGCTCACTTGAAAGCTTTTGTGAATATCTGCTGGTGAGCCAAACAGAACCCTACATCGAGCAGTATTATAACCAGGAGGGTAACAGCAACGATCGCTGGCTATGGCAAGTTCATTCTAGTCTTGAGCGATCTATCTTCCTGCACAGTTTAAACGTAGAAGTTCCGCTAACTGAAATTTATCGTCGAATTAATTTTTGAGAGTGGCTTGTTTCAATTGTTGCTGCTTTTATTCTTTCACCGGAAACCGCCGCATCATCTCGGCTAACTCAACAGCCTCCCCATCGACCGTATAAACCACGTTACCCGACATCGCCAACACAATCCGCTGCCGCCGCGCCCACTCAAACCAAGCACTAACATCTGCGGTAACGGTGTTTTTCCCCTTAGCCCCACTCTTACAGGAGTTGATAAACAGCCCAGTCGGATTATCACACCAACCTTCTGCGATCGCATCTTTGACCCTAGCGATCGCTCCCTGAACATTATCCCAATACTTCTTGACCACACCCAAGCAAGGCTGAGGATTGATCCGCAACCGCCTCAACTCGTTACAAACCTCCGCAATCTCTTGCTTAGGCACATTTAAATCAGCTTTAGCCGCCGCCCCGGAAAGTTCGTCCTCATGATGGTCTTCCTCGTTAGTTGAGTTATCCATTTCTTGTTCATCAACGGAGCGAGTGATTTGGGGTTGCTCTGGTTCTGTGGTTTGGCGAATTGGTTCTTGGTCGTAGTTAACAATTTTGGGTTGTTCTGGTTCTGAGGTGTAGTCAACAATCTCGATTTGCTCCCCTTCTTCGTCGTAGTCCAATATCTCGGTTTCTTCCATGTCACTTTTTCTTTCCTCAGCAGCAACGTGTTGTTGTGGCTTAGAAGCTTCAGGATGGTTTCTGTGGTGTTGTTCTACAGTGAATCTCGAACGTTCAGTTTTGCACCTGCGAGGTTCAAGCAGGTTATTCAGTACATCAAAGTTCAATTTATACTGCCAAGTTTTATCTTGCCCGTTACCAGGATTCTTCTGCTTCTCGATAATCCCCATCTCCTCAAGCAGAGCGATCGCCTTCCTAATGACGTGAAGACTATGCTCACCCATCAAATCAGCATAGATTTTCTTGAGTGGCTGGTAGACCCAAGAAGTGCGATGATTTTTGATCTTCCAGTTTGTCCAATGCCGGAAATACTCAATCAGCTTCGCTGCACAGAAGTTGCCCGTGATGTCGAGGTATTCTCGACGCAATATGACTAAGATTGAAAATCTCTCAGCAGGATTAACGCTACTCATTTGCTTATCTCCTGTATCTCCTAAAACGGCATATCCTTTTGTTCTTCAACGGATGCTTGCGACCAAAATTCCCTGAGCTTTTGGAGCTTCGCTGCCTGAAATTGCTGTTTCTCTTCGGGCGATACTTCCCCAACCAAACGCTCAACCTCAGCCCGTTGCCGTTCCTTCATCTGCTCAACGGTTGCAGCAGGAAGGGCTAACGGTTGATTTTCCTGGGATGGTCGAAAGTTGCGGCGGCGGTACAAAAAGCGGAAGTGTCGTTTATCCTGCGAAGGAAGCGATCGCCAAACTTCGGCATCCCAGCCGGGGGGCATGAAGTCGGCTGAGGGCGGTAACAAGTTTTGGATTTGGGCTTGGAGGTCTGCGAAATTTTGTTGTAATTCCTGGATTTGTTGTTGCAGATGAGGAATTAGCTTGACTGATTCTTTTGCAATGGTTTCGCATTGCAGAAAGTATTTGCGTATTTGTCTACCTTGTTCACTCTTAGACAGCATCCCCATTTCTTTAAAACATTCCAGTGTCAAATAAATTTTTTCGACTGGTCTACCTGCTTTTGAGTTTTCCACATCAATGTGGAAAATATCATGGGGTAAGGCTTGGGGCGATTCATCTGGAAGTTGTACGAAATAATCGAAGTTTTGTTCAAAGTATCCAGTCAGCATTCGCTTGGCACTATCTTTTCGGCTATATCCCAGCACTGACCAAGCCCAGTCAAAATCTATAATCTGGTTGCTATTGTGCAACTTTTGAGCCAGTTCAAACGTGAATTCTAGTGTCATAAAATTGCTATTGATAGTAATTAATAAATTTGAGAAGTATTAGCAGTTTTGGCTTTTTGGTATATCTGCCAGTACCATTCATTTTTGAAAAGCAGTGTTTATTCTGTGAGCGTTTCTTCCCAAGTCACACGAATATTTAATTTCAAGCAGCACTCTTGTACTAACTGTTGGAATTTTTCGTGAGTATCACCAAATAAATGCAATCGCTTTTGATGTGACGGGTAGTATAGGGCGTAGCACGTTACTTGACCTACTGCGTATTTCCAATCAGAGGCTTGTTTTATTTCTATAATTTCTGTAGAAGTTAATACGTCTATGTAACCAGTAGGTACTATTACATTCGTTTTTCCTTTCAATTCCTTCTCAAAACGCATTTGAATTTTACGTTCAGTGCCTTGAGTACCTTGTTTAAAAATACGTTTATGAGAATCTGCTCTTACTTTTAGGTTCTTGGTATTTTCAATTGTTGTGTTTAATGCCTCACTTACTGTTAAACCGTATGACAACAAAGCCTCAATTTGTGCAAATCTCATTCTGGCAATGTTTCTACCTTTGTATTTTCTAGCAGTACAAGCAAAATATTTAGTGATTGCTTTGCAAGCATCAAAACCGACTAATACTGTTCCATAACTGTCATTTAGTGAAGTTCGTAATTCTTTGCTGGCAAAGGGCTTCAAGCATTCTGCAAGTTCGTTCGTTTTGAAATCGGAATCACGAATTTTTTTGAGCAACTGAGTGATGGTGTGTTGTTCTGTCCCGCAAAAATTAGCTAGAGCCGTAATGGTCATTCCGCTAACCCCATCATTTTGACGGGTGCAAAATCCTAACTCGTCCTTGATTTGAAATGTGATCTCGTCCATAGTTCCTCCGAATTTTTGATGCACGGAACTGTCGCTGCATTGCAAGGATGCCGCCTGGGGTTTCTTAAGTTCTGTAATGAAAAGTTGTAGGCTAGTGATAATTACTCATCACCTGCTACTCTGAGCGATCAAACGGTACTTTTTTCTATATCGATCGAGTGGCGATCGCTTGTGCTTTGCCCTGATACTTATAGTTGCAGATAACTATTGAATTTGTCAACTAAATATTGCATAATATGGCAAGGCAAGAAAAAGAAGAAGAGGTTGTAATGCTACCACTAAGTGAGGTGGGGTCAATTAAATGGACAAAGGAGCGTGGGGAGAAAATGCGCTCGTTACGTGGTGAGATGCCATTGATGGCATTGTCTAAAAAGCTTGCCGAGAATGATGTTGAAATTTCTCGCCAGTATTTGCACAGAATGGAGACTTATTCAGATGTTAAGGGTGCTTCCCCTGAGCTTGTGGCAGGGTTGTGTAAGGTATTTAACTGTACATTAGCTGAATTGTTGTGTTTGAGAGAAACCAAAATTGTGCAATTAGGGGTTGACAATCGCAACTTTTAGTTGCACTATAGTAATCAAGGCAAAGGAATAGCAACTGCCGCCACCTGAACGGTAAAAGAGTTGCAGTCAAACAAATTGAGTTAACGTCCGAGTCCAAACATAGTCCTGAGACATGATCCTGGGGTATAGCACAAGGTCGCAAGACTGGGTAAAGGGGGAGCCTGGAGATGCAATCAACGGACATCAAGCCATAGACCACTTTCGCTAATCACGAGAAATGCGTAGACGCTCTGCGGTGAAGGGGCCAGAGTCTTGGCGGTTCCCGTCGAGTCTGAATCCCTGAACCCGGAGGGCTTGCCGTTAGGCATCGCAATTTTATGAGGGCTGCGATCGCACTTTTTGACTAAGAATCAATTTCTCGGAGCATTTCGATATTACTGAACCGAAAACCACAGGATGTAAACAACTTTCGGGCGTTTTCATTCTCGACTGCTGTATCTAATCGAATCTGCTTGATTCCCATTTGTTTAAAACGTTCTACACACAGCATGACCATCTGTCGAGCAATACCTTTTTGACGGTGTTCTGGCTCTACCCACAGATCGTAAATAAACGCATATTCCTGTAAACGGTAAATTGGTATTTCTTGCTCTATTGCTGAGATGAGAAATGCTACAAGTTGTCCGTTATCTTCTGCTACTAAAAATACGGTACGCTCGTTTTGCGCCATTCGCGTTAACCATTTTTCGTAACGCTGTTCTATATGTGCTACGAAACCATATTTGGCGTTATCCCAAGACTCGTGTAAAGCACAAATCTTGGCCACCATTGGTAGAACTGCGGGTACATCATCTGGTGTAGCAGAACGGATTAACATGAGCTTGTGCAGTGTACTGTACAGCGAAATCTATCAGAAATAGAGCAGATAAATAAAGTACCTTCAATTACAGCTTTGCTACATCTAAGGTGAGATTGAAGTGAAAAGATACAGTACTTTTTCTACCACAGGTAACAACAAAAGTGCGATTGCCCTCCCTTTGGTAAGCAATGGCATTTCTTACTTGTAATCAAGCTTCGCTAAATTTCGCTGAGTGCGTTGTGGATTCCTACAACGTTCTCGTTCAAAACAAAAGGCGATCGCCTGTCTTCCAAACAGTGCGATCGCTTTACCAATTATTTGAGATTACTATCATGCCACAGATTACAACAACACAACAACTGCGCTCAGTAAAAATCGACTTCTACAACTACGAGATTTACGACGGACAAAAGCTCATCGCCCGAATCACTTATGATCACAAAGACTTAACGCAACCTTGGGTAGTCGAGGTGAACAACCAAGAAGTATTCCGTCGTGCTTGGTGGCAGAAATCTTTTGACGATATTTCTTGGTACTACAAAAAAGGCTCTCTGCCAGTACAAAAAGAGGACAAGGAGCAGGGAGCGGGGAGCATGGGAGAGAATCTTTCCCCTCTGCGCCCTGCACGCCTGCCTCTTCTGCTACAACAGGGAACGAGGTGATGGCTAAAATTGCCGAAGCGTGTGAAGTTCTAGGTTACGAACTCCGAGACGACGGCATATATCACAACAGCAAGCGCCTGAAAGAAATCGTTTACAAAAACGGTACTTATTGCTACGTCCAGTCTTTACTGCCGCAGCCGGAAAGCCCTGGCGAGGCTTTGGATTTGCTGGATAAGCCGTTTGATCAAATAACTCCTGAAGAATGGCTGATGCTGGCGGAGTATGAGCCAGTACATGAGTTGGTTGCGGCGTAGTTAAGAAAAAGGGCGATTGTGTACTCTCCAAGCAATCGCCTCCGTTCCAGATTGTTATCAAGATTTTTAATCATGGCATAAATCAGAACACAAGGTGAATCTTGTTCAAAAATGGCTTACCAGTACAATGAATGGCTGTTGAGTGTTTTGTGCAAGAAACGATTGTACCCTGACAAACCCAGCTTTTTGCCAAGCTCGGAGCGCACGTTGATTGAATGCTGCGACTGTAACGCGTAAGAATTGGGGGTTGAAAGTTACACGAGCCAATTCCAGGACATCTGCAATATACGTCTGTCCGTTTCCCTGTCCTGTTAAGTCTGGTCGCACTCCTAAGCCGATGTCGAGTGCTTCTCTTTGATAATCGCCTCCTGGCACTTGGGCTTCTTTACCAAAGCAGCAAAAGGCAACCAGTTCATCATTGTCAAGAATGCTGTAGTAAGCGTTTTGAGGATCTACAAAATACTCAATCACCGTTGGGTCAGATGTGTTGTTATACATTTGGTACGGTGGCTCGTAATGCCAGTTTGTCAGTTTTTCGGCATTAGCCACATTCATCGGTTCAAAGTGGAAGCGCATTGACATACTCCCAATTGCTCACCCGGTCTGGACGCTAAAAGTAGACTTGAGCCTGACAACTGATGACTTTGGATGAAAACAACTTCCCCAAAGTCTAGTGTCAGTTGCAACATTGTTGGCTGAAAAATGGCGATTGCATAAACATCAAGCAATCGCCTCCAAACTGTAATCAAGATTTTCTATCATGCCACAAATAGAGACAAATGATTTAACCTGCTTGCCCGAAGGGCCAACGCATAAAATTCTGCTGCCCCCAACAGACCCAAACGCAGAGATATTATCCATCTCTGGCTACAAGTTGGTTTATTGCAATGGTTCGTGTCCCAGAGTTTATCGGGTATATAAAGGTGATTCAATGCTGGGTTTGGTATTCGAGCATCTCACGCACTGGTCAAACGCTGTAGACAACATTCGGCATCAGGAGCCGTTGAGTGCGGTACTCGCATTAGATGAGTTTATGCAAGCGGCTGGTGTCATCAGAAAGGCAAACGCGGAGCGTTTGGGGGCTGTGGCTTAGGGAAGGTTCAGATTTAATCACACCAAGCGATCGCAGTTGTAATTCAAGAATGATTGCCTACCACCAAGTCATTACAAATATGTTGTAACCAAGATTACAATTTGTAGATTTTTCCTGGAATTGTCCAAGGGGTATGAAATATGGAACCGAGTGAAATACTCAAGACATTTAATAGCTGCTACGTCCAGCTTCAAACGATGGCTGCGCCAACGTCAAAGACGAACGCTCAAGATGTCCAATGGCTGGCATTAGCAAATCGTGGTGATGTTGACCTAGAGATGAAAACTCACTTAGGTGATGTATTGCATTATCTGGGGGAAGCAATGGACTGTATCGAGCCATTTGTAGAAACTACTGCTGAATCTGAGGTGCAAATTTGAAATTCTACTTAAAAGATGTTTCGCTAAATCTCCCCCCGTGGGCAACAATCACATCACAAACTTCAGATTTGGTAGAGCTAGAAATCAACGAGCATCACCTTGATTTTCAATCGTTGTTCAATGAATTG
>NZ_JACJQW010000042.1:0-57791 GCF_014696905.1 Nostoc sp. FACHB-190 | reverse complement strand
ATTATTTCTTCATGCTTATATCCATATAACAGCATTTTGACTGCTGTAGCTCGCTTGATTTCACGTTGTTCTTGACTATTTTTGATAAAATCTTCTAACCACTGTATCCACATAACCACAACTGCTTGCTTGTTATATAATTTACTTTCTTACTTTCTCCGTATTTTCTCATAAGTAGTTTAGGATTGCTATATATTAATGTTATTAATATTTCAATTTAATTTTTACTTCAAGATTTACAAAACATCTCTTAACTCACTGCATAGTCTGTAAACTGCCTCATAAAAGGAGACTGAAAACCTAATACAATATCTTCCTTGGGAACTCCCGCAGCTACTAAATTAGCTGCGATATCCTCCTCTGTACCATTCCATTGCAGCCAAATTTTGCCACCTTTAATATCAATGTGAATGATACAAGTGTGTACCCAGTTTTGACCTTCTCAGCCTACATGAACTATTTGATAATGGTCGCGTTCTGTATCAGAAATTGTTTCAACCTCTATCTTTCCGTAAGCTGGTTTTTGCTCACTATATTCCCGTAATATTTGTGGACAAGCTGGCGATACCGAGTTAATTTATCCATTGGAAAATCACCTCTAGCTCTTCTACATACTAAATTACCAAATCATTGCTAGATTCAATACAAAACCATTTAAAATATCTTCCCCTGATACTGTAACAGGAGATTCCAAAACCTCAACTTCCTTACCTTGTCTATAAATTTCTACCTGACGAGATTTACGATTAATTAATAAACCTAACCGCACACCATTGTCTATATATTCCCTCATCTTTTCCTGTGCAACCTTCAAACTATCACTTGGGGAAAGTAACTCAATTACAAAATCAGGACAAATGGGGGGAAACTTTTCTTTTTGTTCGTCAGTTAAAGCATTCCATCTTGACAACTTTATCCAAGCAGCATCAGGAGAACGGTCTGCACCATTAGGCAATTTAAAACAAGTAGAAGAATCAAAAGCAATGCCAGTACCATCAGCATCAGTCCAATTCATTACTTGTTGAGTAATTCTAGCGTTTTTATTTCCCGTTTCTCCCCCCGTGGGTGGCATGATAATTAATTCTCCCGTAGCAGTGCGTTCAAATTTCAAGTCACGGTTTACTTGACATAGATTAAAAAACTGCTCATCTGTCAGTTCCAATACTGATTGAAGGTTGACGGTTAAAGCATTCATAGTGATATTCCAGACTGAAAGATTAAGGCAGGCTTTACGCCTGCCCATATCATCCTATTCTATGCCTTCAATTCGGTCTTCAACTTCTTGGTACAACTCGCGGAGGCGGTCTAAATTCTCCTCGCTAGTTTCCCAATAACCGCGACCATTTACTTCCAACAAAGTTGATACCATCTTGCGGAAAGAATGGGGGTTGAGGTTCATCAAACGTTTTTGCATTTCTTCATCTTTGATGAAGGTTTCGTTTGCATCCTCATAAATCCAGTTGTCCACTGCGCCGGCTGTGGCACTCCAACCCATTGTATTAACCAATCGCTTGGAAAGTTCGCGGACACCTTCGTAACCGTGAGACAGCATACCTTCATACCACTTGGGATTTAATAGTTTGGTACGGGCATCTAAGCGCACGGTTTCGGATAATGTGCGGACTTGGGCATTAGCTGTGGTGGTGTCTGCAATATAGGATGCTGGGGTTTTGCCATCGCCACGCAGACTTGAGACAACTTTGGTGGGGTCAGAGTCGAAGTAATGGGAAACGTCCGTTAAACTAATCTCGGAGGAATCCAGGTTTTGGAATGTTGCCTCAGCAGTTTTGAGGGTGCTTTCAAAAATCTTCCGAGATTGTTCCATAATGCCGGGGTTATCAGCACTGAAGGCGAAGGATTTACGGTTGAGGTACATTTCTTGTAACTCGGCTTCGCTATCCCAGGTGCTGTTTTCTACCGCCAAGTTGATATTTGACGAGTAAGAACCAGAAGCGTTAGAGAAAACGCGGGTGGCTGCTTGTCTGAGGTTAATTCCCATTTCCTCAGCTTGCTGCATAGCGTGTTTGCGGACGAAGTTCATTTCTGTGGGTTCATCTGCTTCCGCCGCCATCTTCACCCCTTGGTCTAGTAGGTTCATCTGGTTGATGAACAAGTCGCGGAATACACCAGAACAGTTAATGACTACATCTATTCTGGGTCGTCCTAACTCTTCTAAGGGGATTAACTCCAACTTGTTCACCCGTCCTAACGCGTCGGGAACCGGACGTACACCCACCATCCACATGATTTGCGCCAGTGATTCGCCGTAGGTTTTGATGTTATCTGTTCCCCAGAGAACACAGGCAATGGTTTCTGGCCAGTTACCGTTGTTTTCGGCTTTATTTCTTGCCAAAAGTCTATCAACAACGATTTTAGCTGATTGGACAGCCGCAGCCGTAGGGATTGATTGGGGGTCGAGGGCATGGATGTTTTTACCTGTGGGTAATACATCCGGGTTGCGGATGGGGTCGCCACCAGGGCCGGGAAGAATGTATTCGCCTTCTAAGCCTTTGAGTAATGCGCCGAGTTCGTTATCTGCACAAACTTGTTGTAAGCAGAATTCTAAATACTCGAACAGGGGTTTCAAGGCGGAAGCGTCAACTTTGGGATACCCGGCTTTGTGCAGTGCTTCTACCCAAGGTTCCTTTTTGCCCATGTTGAAGAAATTCAACTTGGAAACTAAGGAAACTCTGCCTTCTGCGTCTGTTTGTTCTTGTACTAAGGCGCGGACGGCGGCGCGAGTAGATAGGGTGATGTCTTGTAGGAGTTGGACATCTTCTAAGATACCGCGATCACTATTTTGGTAAATTTCGTCAATATCGCGCCCAATACTGCTGGCAATGATGCGAGGTAAGCTGAGGATTTCTTCTTCCTGACGGTCTAAGCTGGCGATATTAACTAGAGTTGCAATGGCTTCTTCTGCACTTGGCGGTTTACCAATGACGTGTAACCCACAAGGTAACAACCGCGATTCGATTTCCATCAACTTACGGTAAACGCTGCCGACAATATTATCCCGTTCTTCCGGGGTCATGTCTTTAGCATCGGTTTCTGGCAAATTAATATCTTTATCCAAATTAACGATACGGCATTTATCCATGATCGTGTTGACGATGGGGATACCGCGACCGCTATCTTTGAGGGTTTGGTAAGAAGCAATTAACTCGCTGAGTTCCTTCAAACCTTTGTACAAACCAGCGTTTTCTGCGGGTGGTGTGAGGTAAGAAATTGTCTCAGCGTAACTGCGGCGTTTGGCAATTGTCGCTTCGCTGGGGTTGTTGGCGGCGTAGTAGTAGAGGTTGGGAATTGTACCGATTAAGTTGTCGGGGTAACATTCACCCGACATCCCCATTTGCTTACCGGGCATGAATTCTAAGGAACCATGTGTACCAAAGTGGAGTACCGCATCCGCGCCCCAAACTCTTTCCAGGTAGGTGTAGTAAGCCGCAAAGCCGTGGTGAGGGCTGGCGGAACGGGAGAACAACAACCGCATGGGGTCGCCTTCATAACCGAAGGTAGGTTGAACACCAATGAAGACGTTACCGAATTGCTTACCGTAAATCAGCAAGTTTTGTCCGTCGCTGTTGAGGTTTCCTGGTGGTGGCCCCCAGTTTTCTTCTAGGCGTTGGGAATATGGTGTCAGTTCCTCGTATTCTGGGACTGACATCTTGTAAGCAATGTTGAGTTCGGGGCTGGCGTACTGTGCTTGTGCATCGTGGATGACTTGTTCCATCAACTCTTTCGCGTTTTCTGGGATGTCCTGCACGTCGTAGCCGTTGTTTCTCAACGCTTTCATGACTTCGTAGATAGAACCGAATACATCGAGGTATGCGGCTGTACCGACGTTGCCTTTGTCGGGGGGGAAACTGAAAACGGTGATGGCAACTTTTTTATTTAGTTTGGGTTTGCGGCGCAGGTTAGCCCATTTCAAAGCCCGTTGTGCGACGGCGGCGATACGGTCTTGGAGTGCGATCGCCTTTCCTGTTGCCCCATCTCTACCCGATAATATAATCGGTTCAATTGCTCCATCTAATTCAGGAATCGCAATTTGTAACGCTACTTGAATGGGATGTAAGCCTAAATCGCTATCTAACCACTCTTCCGTAGTTTGGAATACTAAAGGCAAAGCCACCATGTAAGGGCGATTCAGGCGTTTGAGTGAGTCAATTGCTTTGGGGTGGTCTTGTCTAGCAGGGCCGCCTACCAACGCAAAACCTGTTAAAGATATGACTGCATCAACTAACGGGGTTTTAGTTGTGGGTTCGTAGAAGTAAGCATCCACAGGTTTGGAGAAATCCAAACCACCTGCAAACACAGGTACTACCCTTGCGCCTAGTGCTTCCAGTTCCTGCACCATCGCCACGTAATGGGCATCATCGCCTGTGACTAGGTGAGTGCGTTGTAATACTAACCCGACACAGGGTGCTAAAGGATCTTTTAAATCTTGGGGGATATCCCGGCGGGCGCTATACCAGTTGAGATATTCTCGAACATCCTCATACATGGTTGTGGCTAAAGGATGCCAAATTCCCATGTCGGGATAAACTACTGGTGCTTGATATTCTAAAGATGCAGCTTTTTGTTTTTCGACATCTTTTAATACATATTTATCAGCCAGCATCAGCAAGAAGTTTTCCAGGTTTTCTGGAGAACCACCCAGCCAATACTGGAAACTCAGCATAAAATTGCGTGCGTCCTGTGCTTTATCTATCGGTAAGAACTTCAGGACTTGGGGCAGTGTCCGCAATAGTTTCAGCATTCCATCTTGGAATCCTGCACCGGATTTTTCTTTGCGTTTCTTCATGAATTGTGCGATCGCACTCTTCGATTGACCCAACTGTGCCAAGGAAAAACTGCCCATTTTATTTAGGCGCATTACCTCTGGCATCGAGGGAAACACAACAGCAACGTCTAGATTATCGCGGTGTGGTTCTACTGCTGCTACTACTTTCTGTGCTAAGTCTTCGATAAAAATCAGAGAGGCAATAAAAATATTGGCACTTTGTATATCGCGCTGGAACTCTTCGTAATTTTCAGGATCTCTGAGTTCCTCAATCAAGTACCCACTGATTTCAATCGCAAGGTCAGGATTGTTGGCGTTAATTGTACGAACCGCTTGCGACAATGCACTCTGGTACTGGGACTCAAGCACGACATAGACCACCTTAATGAAGTTACGTCCGCCCAGGTTATCAGGCGCAATGTGTCTAATGGTGGACTTGACGTGGGTGAACATGCTTCCTCTGCTCCTTTGATGCGTGTTCTCGACTGGAATTGCTTTGCGGCTAAGTTGCCCACAAAGTTTAACGATTTTTTTCGGCAATAAGAGTTTTTTATCAGAAAAACCTTACCAAATGGGCATTTTGTCGCTTAACTGACATAAATCGATATAAAAATCGCAAACTTTGTTAACAAACATTAATAGATAATAAAAGCAAATGCTCACTTAATGTAACAAAAACTTAATATTTTTCGATATATTCTGGCAAATTTGTACTTTTGAGGCGTGATATAGCCAAATATATAAATATGTAATTTTGTCAAGTATTATCTGGGAAGTTTAGGCGATGAGAATGAGGAGGTCAGGATTCGCGTAGTGTTTCCCCATATATTCATAGTAGTACCAAATCAAGAGCGATCGCTTGACTAAAGAACTAACATAAAATCAGATGTACCAAAGGGAGAAGGTGAGATGACTGCTCAAGTTGTAGATACCACCTCAGAATTAATTGCCAAGTTGCAAACTCTAGCACCAGAACAGCAACAGCAAGTCTTAGATTTTGTGGAATTTTTAATGCAAAAATATGCTCAACCTGAAAAAACTCAAGAAACTCCTCAGCAACGTATCCCAGACTTAAATCGAGGCGAAATCTGGATGAGCGATGATTTTAATGATCCTTTACCTGATGAATTTTGGATGGGTGAAGGTGCAGTATGAAATTTATTGTTAGACACTTATGTACTTATTTGGTCAGTAGGAGAGCCAAAAAAACTATCTGACAATGTTAGAACCCTATTAATGGATACTAACAACTCTTGGTTAGTTAGTATAGCTAGTACAGGTCGGCGTAAATCAACAGACCATAAAAAATTGCTACAAGGCTTGTGGTGTAGTTGTTATTTATTTTTACTTTTGCTTTGTTGTACTAGTATTTTATATAAAAAAAGCTCATTACTCAGCTTTACGGAATAAAAACTCGACCGACTCCTAGATAGTTTTCTATATCAAACACAATCTCAATCAGGCGAGTGGCACACTTTTGCCGATAGTTAATTTCATCAAGTCTATCAGGGTTTCCGATTGTCAAAATTGGTAGAGAAATTGGTGTATTTTCCTCACGTATTGTCTGTTCTAGAGAATCATCGCCCTTCATATTTCGATTCGCTGTAATCAAAATCATCTGGTTGGTTTGAGCAAATTGCCAAACAACTCGGTCGCTACTATCCATCGGCAAACCGACTTCCTGAAATGTAAAGAAGCGGATAGGTAACAAATCCAGCCATCCTTCCGCAGAGAGTGTTCCCCAGAATAGAACAGCATCGCCTGTTAAATTGTAGTCAATAAGAAAATTCATGACTGCGCTTCAATGCGAGCTTTCCAGGCTTGTAGTTTTGCACGTAGGGCTTCTTTATCTGATTTAGGAGGCATTGCAGAGATTTTTGCAAAGTGTTCTCGATTTCGCTCTTCCCAATATTGCCGAATTTCCACTGCTGTTTGCAGACATTCTTGGTATTCTGCCTCAACTTCTGTCTGATGAGTTTCAATGTATGCTAACGCTGAATTAATCTGCTCATCATTGAGACCAAGCTTCTCACGAATCAGTTTTGGTGGATACTGAGCTTTTAGATAATCCATCACGTCGTAAAGTGTGATGCGTGTACCGGCGATCGTCAATCCACGTTCTGTGCGAATGATTTTTGGTTCTTGCTTGGATGCTGCTACCATAAAGATTTCTCATCAGAAGCTAATTTCATCATATCGCCAATGTAACTTTTCAGCAGACACAGGCGATCGCTATTGGGTTTTGATTGAGATTTGGAAGTTAACTAATTTATAAAGTAATACAAACCTGCTTATCGACGTATTTTAGGTATAAATGTCTTTTCCAGCTTTTCTGCGATTCGGAAGTATGCAATTAATGGGTTCCCCAGCCCAAAAGGTAATGCTTTGATGATATCTCGATCAAGACGATAAACTCTAGAACCAAGTCGGAGGATAACATCTCCATCTTCACGAGCTTTTACACGCTCTCTTAAGCGCCGAATTTCTTCACTTATAGCACTTTCGCCTACCTGTTCATCTATTAAGATTATTTCTCTATCTAGATTTTCGAGTTCAGCTAAAATTCTAACAGCATCACGCTCTAAGCTATCTATTCTATCCAAGGCTGCTTGTCGTCGAGATTCAATTTTTACAATTTCCGCAAGCCGCGAACGTTCTGCTTCGAGAACTTGAATCTTTTCCTCCTGAGTTTTAGCTTGCTCAATTAGCCTTTCGATCTCTGGAACTTTGGAAAGTCGCTGTAGGATTTCGTCATCAGATCGGCTAATTGCATAGCCAAATAAGGCTAGACCAACGGGAGCAGCAGTAGCAGACGCAATGCCAAACCAAACTACAAAACGATTATCTTTTCCAGATTGAATTCCAAGATAAACGGTTCCGGTAACAAGACCAGTCGCAATAAACGCTGAAATAATTTTCCTTATCAAAACCACTAGAGTAATTAAAAAATGAATTGTAAAAGTATATTTGTCTAACGATTTATTGTACGGTCAATTTCTATCTATTACCCATATTTCGTCTTCAGAAAAGCAATGTTATGCTTATAAACTTGAAATTCAAACTTCACAACCTCAAACTTCTGTTTCAGAACTCGAAGATAGAAATTCAGATGTTAAATTACTGAGCAAAAAAATTGGAATGTGAGTCATTTTGAGATGATTTGCGCTATGAGACTTAGAATAAATTCTGGGGCGGAATAGGTATTTGCAACAAAACTCCTGTTTACTTAGACATTCAGCAATTGCAGGGGATTTAAGGAGCATTCGATTCCACTCATCTTAAAACATTCTAGCGATCGCTCCCGGAACTGGCACAAGTTGAGTCAAGATATACGTTACCCTCATCAAGACTTAAGTATATACCTATACGGCTGCTGCTTATGTCATCTTCTCCAGAGCGTCCGTTAAAAATTAACCTCACCCTACCATCATCCCATCCGCAGTTATTGGAGGGATTGGATTTATGGCTGCGCTTAGGTTTGATATCTGATGCCCAAGTTAGGCAGTTATGTAAAGAATATCTCAGTTGTACGGTGGTGCTACAGCCGCAAGTCGAACCGGAAGCTGTGGTAGCGGGTGCAACTCCCAAACAGAAGCCATTAATTGCTTATGCACCAGCACCGCCAAAACAACCTTCTCAACCCAATTTTGTCACGAGGATGTTGCAATCTTTGGGGGAAGAATTGAGTGTACGCTGGCTACTATTTTTAGGTGTATTTTTAGTAGTGCTGTCCTCTGGGGTATTGGCTGCAAGTCAATGGGAAAGATTTCCCGCATCTGGACAGTATGGGGTGTTATTTGCTTATACTTTAACTTTTTGGGGTTTCAGTTTTTGGACTGGGAGACAAGCAAACCTGAGATTAACCACTCAGACGCTATTAATTGTCACGTTATTTTTAGTGCCTGTAAATTTTTGGGCAATGGACAGTTTCGGATTATGGCACAATCCGCTTAACTGGTTGACAGTTGCGATCGCTGCTCCTACCCTGACTTTTATTACAGTTTTACTGTGCAGTAATCGTACAGTTTTTCCCAACTCCCCCACAAGAAAGTTACCGCTAATTAATATCCTGGCGCTGAGTTATTTACATTGGGGTTGGAAAATCGCAGTCTTTCCTTTAATTGCTGTGTATGCAGCGATGATAGGCACAACTCTACTAACTGTCTATGACATTCGTCGTCAGCGACGTAATACTGGTGAAAATCAACTCAGTTTATTTGCCACCGTCATTGTTTACTCATTAATTGTACTGTTGTCACGGGCAATTTTTGTTGCTGGTGTAAATGTCACCCAACTAGGGTTAGCCATTGGGATTTGTGGTTGGTTGATTACGTGGTTAGTACAGCAGGGAAGGGAGCAGGGGTACAAGGGTATAGGGGTGCAAGGGGGACAAGGGGGACAAGGTGGACAAGGTGGACAAGGTGGACAAGGTGGACAAGGTAGCTATCTTTCTCCCTTGTCTACCCCCTCTCCCTTGTCTCCCCACTCAGCACTCAGCACTCAGCACTCAGCACTTCACCCCGCTTGGGAAATCTTAGGTAGCCTTTTACTCTTCCTCGGTTGGGCTGTGGCGGTAATAGATTATCCGGGACAAGCTTTGGCTGTGAGTGGTTTGGCTTTGTGGTATGTGAGTCAGCGTTTGCAGAGATATAGCCTCAAGCTTGATTTAGCGGTGCTGTTTTTGGTTGGCTTACAGTCGATTTGGCAGGGTTGGCGAGTTGTACCGCTAGAAACACGGAAATCGATAATTGCTACTGCGGCAAATATTACCCAGGCGCACAATGAACCTTGGGCGTTGTTGAGTGTGGCATTATTTCCTTATTTAATATTTATGGTATGGTTTTGCGATCGCCTGCGTCATGCCGAGAAACGAGATTTGGCAAATTATGGTGAAGCGATAGCCGTGATGTTTGGCAGTTTTTTAACTGTCTTGTCCACAATTAATCCTACCTTGCGATCGCTAAATCTAGTTTTTTCTACTATTACTTTGGTTGTTGTTACTAAACGCCGTTCGCCATCTTCCACGCCATTAATTTACCTGACTCACTTCATCGGGTTACTGGCACTTTTCTCAGTCATAGACTGGTTTTTCCCCAACCTCCCCCATTATGTCTGGGCAACGGTGATCTCAGTTGTGATGGTGGCAGAATGGGGATTTAGTCTTGGTAATGGTAGCTGGCAAAGTAGTGCATGGTATTTCGGCTTAGTATTATCCATTGTCAGTTTTAGTTTATTTTTTGATGCCACTTTTAAACAAATTAACCAACAATATTGGGGCGTGATTTGGTTAATTACACCCTTATGTTTGACTTTTTTAGCTAGTCGCACCACAGGCAAACCCCGCACTATCAGGGCTTTTTTGAGTGGGGTGGCTGTGTTTGCGGTGCAGTTTTTAACTATTCTTGTACCAGAAACTAGATTTATGAGTTTGGCGGTGGGTACGGGTGTAATGTATCTCAATACCCGCTATTTAAGAAATGAAGGATCTGCCGCTTTTACCATTGGTTTAGGACTGAGTTTTGTAGCGGCGTTGCTGTGGGAAGGAATACCAGGATTACCCCGCCTAGCTATTGCAGGTTGGTTAGTTGTAGGTGCGATCGCCTCTTTTAGTTTATGGTTAATGCGAAAATTACTGCAACAACGCAACCATGATTTAGCAGATATATATGCAGATGCTAGTGATAAATGGGCGATCACTTTATGTTGTACTGTACTCTTAAGCCTGACAATCCACTCATATTTAGTTTATGATGCCGTCGTCATCCCCGGAGTTTGGTATTTAGTCGCCAGTGCAATTACTTTACTCGCCATTGTTTATCGTAGCTGGCGTGAACCCACAGATTGGGCATTTTACGGTATTGGTTGGTGTGTAGAATTATTCATCGCCGAAGTGTTGAGCTTTGGGGAACGTTCTACAATCAGAATTGCGATCGCTAATATCGCTTTAGGTTTATTCACCCAACTTTTAGGCGAATGGTGGAAAAGACGATATCATCCCGCCGTACTTCCCAGCAGTTTACATATTCTGCCCTTAGTTTATGGTGCGTTGAGTGTTGTTCTGCGGTTAAATGTTTTTACAGAGTGGACTGGTTTATCTAGTTTGGGTGTGGCTTTAATTGTCATTGGTATCGGCAGACGACAACCAAACTTTAAACCTCTGCTGTACTGCGGCATTATTGGCGTATCAATTTCTTTTTATGAACTATTGTTTTATCAAATGTCCCAAGCTAAAGGCGGTGCATTGGGTGATGGCTTAATTGCTATGTCCACTTTAGGAACAAGCATCATGCTAGTTTACAACCGATTAGCGCCTTGGTTGAGCCGATATTTACGCCTCAGTTTGCTAGAAATCAAAGGTATTGCTCATCTGCACTGGGCTTGGAGTAGTGTATTATTAACCCTGGCCATTGCCCTGCCAATTCAAGCTAACCGCCTTGTTGGGTTGGGTACAGGGGGATTATTAATTATGTATGCCATCTTTCAAGGAAGAGGTAATAGTAATACACCAAGGGTTTTTGGCAGAATCACCACAGAAGAAATGTGGGTGTATCTCGGCTTATTAGAAGTATTGGGAATGCGGGTTTATTGGCGAGAAACCGCCGTCGGACAGTGGCTAACCGGGCCGTTAGTCCCTTGGAATGGTGCGATCGCTTGTGTGATAGCCTACTTCTTATACAGCTTACCCTGGGAAAATTGGGGTTGGTCAAAAAGACCTTGGCAACTCGCCGCCTACATTTTGCCATTAATGATTTTGTGGGAAACCAAACTGCAAGTTTACCCCATCACCCTGCTCATCGCGGCTGGATTTTACATCATCTTAGCCAAGGTGAGTGAAAATATCCGCCTCACATATATTAGTATCGCCTTAATTGATTGGGCAGCCTGGAAATGGTTATCTCAATTAAATATTACTGATCCCTTGTGGTATTTTACCGCCACTGGACTTTCGCTGTTATACATTGCCCAAGTTGATCCACAGCTAAAACTGCCAGAATCAAAATCATCGCGGCACATTGTGAGGCTGGTAGGTATCAGTTTAATTTGTGGATGGGCTGTGGTATTTCATCAAGATACAGTCATCATTCCCGGAATTTTCAGCCTCATCGCTATTTTTGCTGGATTAACTTTGCGTATTCGGGCTTTTTTGTATGTTGGTACAGGTACTTTCTTAGTTACTGGTATTTACCAATTAGTCATTTTTAGCTTACGTTACTCATTTTTAAAATGGGTAATTGGCTTGCTAGTTGGCATTTTGCTGATTTATATCGCCGCTAACTTTGAAACTCACCGCACCCAACTTAATAGCTTACTTCGCAACCGCAGTCATGAATTGGATGAATGGGAGTGAAGAAGGTAGGAGACAGCAACAACTTAGATTTGTGTAGGTTGGGTGGAGGAACGGAACCCAACATTCACGCATACTGATAGGTATCGCACTACATCCAAATCTTGCTCATTCATAACTGTGAGATTTTAAACACCAAGTCTACACTGCTGCATCTGCCTGAGAGGAATTTGAAAAAAAATTATACGCAAATGCGATCACACAAACAATTCTCCATGATGCGAGTAGTTGGTTGAGCGAAGTCGAAACCAACGACATCGGTATATTTATTCTTGTAAATCGCCTAATGAGTCTTGAATACTCACGGACGAGTCTTGGAACTCCATTAATCAGTCTTTGATACTCGCGGACGAGTCTTTGATTCTCGTGAATGAGTCTTTGATACTCGCGGACGAGTCTTTGATTCTCGTGAGCGAGTCTTTGATTCTCGCGGATGAGTCTTGAATACTCGTGAATGAGTCTTTGATACTCGCGGACGAGTCTTGAATACTCGCGGATGAGTCTTGAATACTCATGAATGAGTCTTTGATACTCGCGGACGAGTCTCTGATACTCACTCAGCATTTTGCCATATCACGGGGTGAGAAAATAGAATTTTAATCTCAGGCTAATTTTGGCAATCTGTGGTGGTATTAAAATAAACTTTAACCCTGGCAACAACTCACCGCGATGCACTTCAAACTCTGCAAATATGCCCTCATCGCCTTGCTGACTGCGACTCTCAGCATCAACTTAGATTTACCCAAACTAAATTTTCTCCTCAACTCCAATTCAGTCGCTTCAGCACAAACCCCAGACCCACGGAAAACAGAAGCAGATAAACTGTTTGTGCAAGGTAGTCAGCAATTTGACACCAGTCAATTTGAAGCAGCATTGCAGTCTTGGCAAAAAGCACTTAATATTTACCGAGAAATTAAAGACCGTCAAGCTGAAGGTGCAGCACTAGGCAGTCTCGGTATTGCTTACTATTCACTAGGAGACTACCCCAAAGCCATAGAATACCAGCAGCAGAGTTTAGGCATCGCGCGGGAAATTAAAGACCGTCTGGGTGAGGGCAATGCACTGGGAAATCTCGGTCTTGCTTACCATTTACTAGGAGACTACCCCAAAGCCATTGAGTACCAGCAGCAGAGTTTAGGCATCGCGCGGGAAATCAAAAACCGTCAGGGTGAGGGTGCAACACTGGGAAATCTCGGTATTGCTTACTATTCACTAGGAGACTACCCCAAAGCCATAGAATACCAGCAGCAGCATTTAGCGATCTCGCGGGAAATTAAAGACCGTCAGGGTGAGGGAGCAGCACTAGGCAATCTCGGTGTTGCTTACTATTCTTTAAGAGACTACCCCAAAGCCATTGAGTACCAGCAACAAAGATTAGTGATCGCCCGTGAAATTCAAGACCGTCTCGGTGAGGGACAATCACTAGGCAATCTCGGTGTTGCTTACTATTCTTTAAGAGACTACCCCAAAGCCATTGAGTACCAGCAACAAAGATTAGTGATCGCCCGTGAAATTCAAGACCGTCTCGGTGAGGGACAATCACTAGGCAATCTCGGTGTTGCTTACTATTCTTTAAGAGACTACCCCAAAGCCATTGAGTACCAGCAACAAAGATTAGTGATCGCCCGTGAAATTCAAGACCGTCTCGGTGAGGGACAGTCTTTAAACAATCTAGGACTTGCTTTCTACAAATCTGGTAATCTCGCCACAGCAGAGAAAACGCTGTACGAAGGAATTAAAGTGTATGAATCTCTGCGAGATAAAAAATTATGGGAATCTCTGCGAGATAAAAAATTAGCTGATACCAATAAAGTCTCAATTTTCGAGACACAAAGAAGCACTTACCGTACTTTACAAAACGTCCTCATTGCCCAAAATAAAACCGATGCAGCTTTAGAAATATCAGAACGTGGACGCGCTAGAGCGTTTGTGGAGTTACTATCATCTCGCTTGAACAAATATAACAGTGAAATAAAATCGCTCTCTACACCAACAATCAGCGAGATGAAACAAATTGCCAAACAGCAAAATTCTACCTTGGTGCAGTACTCAATTATTTACGATGACTTCAAAGTAGAAAATCAACAACAATATAAAGAATCAGAACTTTATATTTGGGTAATCAAACCTAACGGTGAAGTCACATTTCACCACCAAGACCTCAAACCATTGTGGCAAAAACAAAACACCAATCTGGCAAATTTAGTTAAAAGCATTCTCGGCACAAACACTCGCCTTTGGAAAAAACCTCTACAGCAACTCCATGAAATTCTGATTCAACCAATCGCTCAAGAATTACCCAAAGACCCTAACGCTCATGTTATCTTTATCCCTCAAGCATCTCTATTTTTTGTGCCTTTTCCGTCCTTAAAAGATGCAGACAATAAATACCTCATTGAAAAACACACCATCCTCACCGCACCATCAATTCAAGTATTAGATTTAACTCATAAACAACGCATCCAAACACGAAACCCATCTAATCAAAACGCCCTAGTTGTTGGTAATCCCATCATGCCCCGTGTCGCTTACAAACCTGGAGACACACCCGAACAATTAGATCCTTTACCCGGTGCAGAAATCGAAGCCAAAGAAGTTGCGCGGCTATTAAATACCAAAGCCATCATCGGTAAAGATGCAACCAAAAACCAAATTTTAAAACTCCTCCCCAAAGCCCGAATTATCCATTTAGCAACTCACGGATGGGCTGATGATACTCGCGGTTTAGGAAGTTGGATTGCATTAGCACCAAACCCAAAAAATCAAAATGAAATAGGTAATGGCTTACTAACTGCTGAAGAAATCCTCGATTTGCGACTGCAAGCCGAGTTATTTGTCATCAGTGCTTGTGAAACTGGAAAGGGACGCATCACCGGCGATGGCGTGATTGGTTTATCTCGTTCGATAATTTCTGCTGGTGTTCCCAGTGTGTTAGTTTCCCTGTGGTTAGTTCCCGATGAAGAAACCCAGTTACTCATGACAGAGTTTTATCAACATCTGCAAAAGAACCCCGATAAAGCCCAAGCATTACGCCAAGCTATGCTAGGCAGAATTAAAGAAAATTCTCTACCAATTAACTGGGCAGCTTTTACATTAATTGGTGAAGCTGAATAAAGCAAACTTTGTCTTTTAATATCAGTAAGTCAGTGGAAATAAACCAAACTATATAGCAGTCCTAAATCATATCATGTCCGGTTAATTAGTTATGATTCCCACAGTCATTGCACCCCACCCCCTAACCCCTCCCCGTTCACGGGGAGGGGAGACAAAACATAGTTTTGGCGGGGTGGGGTTCTTCGGTTTTTATAAGTAATCAAGCGGACATGATATCATTCGTAAACTAAAAGATCCCCGACTTCTTGAAGAAGTCGGGGATCTGAGCCTCTCGATGTTTACAAATCAAATAGGGTTGCTATATTACGAATGCTATTTTTCCTCAGCACTCAGCACTCATCTAGGACTTACGCAAAAAAACGAAAAAATAAGGTTTTAGAACAGGGTACAGGGGTATTAGGGTGTAAGGGTGTAAGTATTCAAAACCCTTACACTCCATACCCTTTCACCCTCACACCCAATCCCCACAGAAAATTTTGATGCGTAAGTCCTGTCATCATTGCACTTGAGTGGGGAAACTACCGGGACGCACAGATAAATTCAGTGTTTGTCCATTACGGCGTAACTCTAAGCGCAAATCTGCACCAATTTGGCTTTTATCAACAGCTTTTTGGACGCTTTCGGCTTCTGTGACAGCGTTACCTTCAATCTTTTGGATGACATCACCTGCGCGTAACCCGGCTTTGGCGGCGGGTGAATTAGGCAGAACTTTCACAACTAAGACACCTTTATCTTCATTAATACTCAAACCACTATTGGGGTCAGAATTAATATTTTGTTTGATTTGTGGGGTTAACCCAATCATTTGAATGCCAAGATAAGGATGCTCGACTTTACCTGTAGAAATTAATTGGTTAGCAATACGTTGTGCTGTCGCAATCGGAATTGCAAAACCTATACCTTGCGCTCCTTGAATAATAGCTGTATTCATGGCAATTACTTCACCACGGGCGTTGAGTAATGGCCCGCCAGAGTTACCAGGATTAATTGCTGCATCAGTTTGAATAAAATCTACTCGCTTATCAGATGCGCCAATTTGGTTGCTGCTGCGTCCGGTGGCGCTGATAATGCCTGTGGTGACTGTATTATCTAATCCTAAAGGATTACCAATTGCGATCGCCCATTCTCCTGGTTGCAATTGTTCAGAGTTACCTACGGTAACAGTCGGCAAATTGTTGGCTTGAATTTTGACAACCGCAACATCTGTTAATTCATCTTTGCCTAAAACCTTACCTTGAAAACTCCGCCCATCTTTGAGAATAACTGTTACTGTATCTGCACCATCAACAACGTGAGCGTTGGTGAGAATTTGACCATCACCACTAATAATAAACCCAGAGCCAGTACCCCGCTCTACTCTTTCTTGGCTTTCTGGTAGTTGTGAACCAAAAAAGCGGCGGAAAAATGGGTCGTTAAATTCTTCTGGTAATTGACTTTTAACAGTACGAGAAGAATTAATTCGCACTACGGCTGGCCCTACCTTCTGCACTACCTGAGTCACAAAATTAGGATCTGTACCCGCAACAATTGGCGGTGCAGCATTCACCCGACTCAAAGCCAAATTTGATGCACTTTGCGACACCTGCGACTGATGGTTAGCCAGATAACCACCAGCTAAGGTCATACCAGAACCTAGCAACACCAATGATAGAGAAGCCGCCGCCTTTCTCCAAGGTGCTGGTTTACGGTATTTGGCATCTGAAGTGCTATTTAATGGGTTATTTCCGTCTGGTATTTGATTTTGCATTGCCGTTTAAAAGGTTATTTTGAATCTATTACTAATGTAGACAGGGTTTATTACACTTTTGTTACAGCCCTGTAGCAAAAGTGTGAAAATGTGACTATTTTCCTACTCAAGAGCCTTTCTACTAGCTTACACACCTATACTCTTACCCCTATGCACCCATTCTCAACCGTCTTTGTGCATAAGTCCTGATTTATCTAGTAGTCTGCCAAGGAAACTTTGCGTTGTGGTCAGCAGAGGAGCAGAGGGGCAGAGGGGCAGGGGGGAAAGACTTACTGCAAGTTTCTCCCCTGCTCCCCTGCTCCCTTGCTCCCTTGCTTACCTCCACGTAGCAATTTTGGGTTGGTACACTACTAGTGCAGAATTGGCACTGAGAAGAATTTGTGTTAAGGTGTCGTCTTTTACAGGGTTCCCTACTCACAAACCATGACGAAGCGCCACCAATTACCCAAATCTCTAGCATTTTTATGTTTATTCGCAGCATTAGGAATTGATTTAGTCAATCCTCAAGTTGTTGCCCAAACGAGTATTAGGACATCTTTTGGCAAAGGTGTAGCATTTACCTGCAATGACAGCGAAGCCAGCATCAAAGCGAAAAATGGGCCAAAAATATCAATAGGTGCAAAAACTATTTACATTGGTTATCAACAAGTAACATCCCTAAACAAAGACCCCCGCATCATTCGCTTTGATAATGGTGTAAAAAAATGGTGTCGCAATGACTACGAAACCACCAATGATGATGGTACAGGCTATGGGTTGTTATGGGATGGCAATAACGTTTTATATGGCGTTTTTTCTTCGACTGGTAGCCAGACTGGTAACGATTTTCGTCGCTTTGCTAAGAACGGTTGGCTATCTTCTTATGGTAGTGGTGGCGGTGCCAAAGTAGCCGTTATTGCCAGGATTAATCCTAGTAATGGTAGCGTTTTATCTGCGACGTTTGTCTCTGCAAGAAAGCCAAGTGATGGGAAAAGTAATTCTTTAGCAGTAACTAACTTATCATGGAACGGCACAACCTTAAGAGTACTGGCAGATTCATGGTCTAATCCACGGCGTGCTGATAAAAATTCCATGACTTGCGCTGGTGCATCACCTTATAAATACACCGCCGTATTTACTGGTGATTTAACAAAAGCAAACTCGGCTTCCGCAGTTAATTGTAATTAAGAAGGTTACGGGTTACAGGCAATACGGTTCAGTTAAGAGAATAGTAGGTTGGGTGTAGCGATAGCGTAACCCAACAAAGCCTTGAAAATGTTGGGTTCCGTTCCTCCACCCAACCTACACCTGCTCTACCTATCAAATAATGAACTCCCCACACCTCCCACACCTCCCACACTCCCCACACCTTCTTTTCTATCCCTAACTAAAATTCAGCATTTTGTGGTGTGCGGGGGAATGGAATCACATCACGAATATTTCCCATACCTGTCATAAACTGCACAAGTCTTTCAAAACCTAAGCCAAAACCCGCATGAGGTACAGTTCCAAAACGGCGCAAGTCTAAATACCACCATAAGTCTTCGGGTTTCATTCCTTGCGCTATTACCCGACGTTCCAGCACGTCTAAACGTTCTTCTCTTTGGGAACCGCCGATAATTTCCCCAATTTTGGGTGCGAGAATATCCATTGCCCGGACGGTTTTTTCATCGTCATTTAACCGCATATAAAATGCTTTGATTTGCGCGGGATAATCTGTGACAATTACTGGCTTTTTAAATAATTGTTCTGCTAGATAACGCTCATGTTCTGATTGTAAGTCTAAGCCCCAACTTACAGGATAATCAAATTTAACATCTGCTTTTTCTAATAGTTTGATAGCATCTGTATAAGTCAGACGTTCAAATTGATTGTTAACAATATTTTCGGCTGTGGCTAAAACTGTATTATCAATGCGTTCGTTAAAAAACTGCATATCTTCTGGGCATTTTTCTAATACATAATTAAAAATATGTTTGAGAAATGCCTCGGCTAAATCCATATCACCTTCTAAATCGCAAAATGCCATTTCTGGCTCAACCATCCAAAATTCTGCGAGGTGGCGAGAGGTGTTAGAATTTTCAGCGCGGAAGGTGGGGCCGAAGGTGTAGACGTTGGAAAACGCCATCGCCATAACTTCTGCTTCTAACTGTCCACTAACTGTTAAATATGTGGGTTTAGCAAAAAAGTCTTGAGTGTAATCTATAGCTTGGTTGTCAGTGCGGGGGACGTTTTTGAGATCGAAACTGGTGACGCTAAATAATTCACCTGCTCCTTCGCAATCACTGGCGGTAATAATGGGGGTGTGTACCCATAAAAATCCGCGTTCTTGGAAAAATTGGTGAATGGCTGTGGAACAAGCGTTTCTGACGCGGAACACTGCACCAAAGGAATTGGTACGCGATCGCAAATGTCCAATTGTGCGTAAAAATTCAAATGAGTGGCGTTTCTTTTGCAATGGATAAGTTTCGGGATCAGCTTCACCGTAGACTTTCACCGCCTCGGCTTTTAATTCAATACGCTGTCCTTTCCCTTGGGAAGCTACCAATACACCGTGAACTTCCACCGACGCACCTGTATTCAGTCTTTTCAAAATCGCCTCATAGTCTGGCAAATCTTGATTGATGACAACTTGCAAATTCGCTAGTGATGAACCATCATTGACTTCAATAAAGGCAAATCCTTTCAAGTCACGCTTTGTTCTTACCCAGCCTTGAACTACAAGAGACTCATCAGGTTGACCACTTCGCAATATTTCTGCAACTCGTCTATTTACCATATTTACCCAGCACAGGATTTTAATATCCAGCCTATGATAACGCCCATTCCACCAAAGCGGACGGCTTGCCAGAAAGGTTTTTTCAAGCTACGCCAAGAAAATAACCGACTTTCTAAATTGATTTCTAGCAAATCCAACTGCTTTTGAATTTGTTTTAACTCAGCTTTGATTTCTGGCGTTTGGGGTTTATTGTCCCTTAGTTCTTGTTGGCGTTGTTGCCATTCTGCCTTTTGCTGTTGATCCTGCTTAACTTGAGTGTATCGTTCTTTAATTAAGATGAGCGATCGCTCTACTTCTGCTAATTCTTGCTCAAAATCCGGCTCTTGATTTTCTTCGGCTGAAGGATTATGTGATTTTTTAGGCGGCTTCATTGACTGATAGTAAATTAAGATTAATCTAATGCCAATAGTTGAAAGTTACTAATCAATCCCCAAATTTATAGATATGGAATCTCTTAATACTCAGCACTCAGCACTCAGCACTCAAGAACTCAGCACTCAAGAACTAGCACAAGTCCTTATGGAAAGACTCACCATCTCTCCTAACGATTGGCATCGCCTCAAGTCTAACCGCAATTCTCGTGCTAGTGAACAAGTGGCGGCGGCGCTGGTATATCTCCTCAAAAACCAGCCAGAAGAAGCCCTTCCCCGCTTAGAACAAGCTGTAGGTTGGTTAGATAAATCAATATCTGCACCCCCATGTCCGACACATGGACATAAGGGACAAGGAAGTTAACTAGTTTTTAATAATACTGTTGATGAGCGATCGCATTTCTTACTTTACCGGAGAGTGCGATCGCTTTTCCCTTAATTGCTCAATCGGAATTTAGGTTTATTGAAATCAAATCGAGATAATTTGGAGAGCTTTAACTCGGTGCATTGGCTTGGTTGGTTTTTCAGTAGTAATTAGTTCATCAGCTTTGAGCCAAACAGTAGCAGCAACATGAAGTGCATCCATCGCCGCTAAACCGTAAATACAGGCCAGTTGATGAGCATCTTTTGTGATTTGCTCCAAGTCTATCGCCCAATCACTAACAGCATTGAAGAAGGTTTCGTAGAAGTCTGTTTCGTTTTGCTGTTGGTTATAAATTGCTTTGGGGAGTACTTCTAACTTGACAAATTGACTCGATACAAATTCTCTATTTGCGTCATTGAGAATGCTATTTGCTCGAATACTGATTGATTCCACTCCCCTAAAAGCAGTGATCAGAACTCCAGAATCGATGTAAGTTTTCTTACGACTCACTGTATCCACCCCGACGTTCAGCAAGCTCTTGTTCAATTTCTGCTTCGTTAAGTAATTTTATTCCAGAGGCGATCGCTTGTTGACGAATTGCCCACAATTTCTTGGCTAAAGGCGTTTGTGGAATATATTCTTTGTTGATTGCTGTTGTTTTTGATTGAGATTTTAGGGTTTCAACAAACTCTAAAACCATTTGCTGCTTTTCGGGGGTGAGTTCTCGCCAGCTTTCAAGTAATTGTTCTTCTTTTCCCATAATCCAACTCACTATAGATGTTTTAATTGTGCCTCATATTGTTGCTGAATATTTGAAAATCACCCCGACTGTAGAAAAAAGCCGGGGTAGTTGTGGTTAGTTATGCAACTAAAATTTGACGGATTAAAATACTCATCACTTGATTAGGGTTGTCGGTTGGAATGAGTGGACTCCAATCGCCCACCTCTGCATAACCGATCGCCTGCAAATAATGTATTGTACTGGTGACAGCTTTGGGTGAACCAATCAACAAATGTTTAATGGGTTCTCTGTTGGGTAATGGCTGTTGATTAGATGCTTTGGGAGTATGTGCATCAAAATTTTCCCTTCTCAAAAATTGCTCTGGTGGTGTTTGAGCAGAATTTTGATCATCACCGAATTTATGTTCTTGTGCCATGATAATAATCGACTCCTATTTAGGTGTTGGAAGAAAGGCGATTGCAGACTTTGACAGGACGGCGATCGCCTTTCTCATGCTATCTATAATAAAGTATAAAAGTATACGTGTCAACTACTTGCTTAAATATTTTTATAAATGATTAAATCTGGATAAATGTCAGTTTATAAAGGTATTGGAATAAGGATGAGAAAAATTTTTAGGATTTATTGATTGTATTAAAATAAAAAGCATATTCAGCAATTTCAAGTAGGTTGGGTGTAGCGATAGCGTAACCCAACAGAGTCTTGAGAATGTTGGGTTCCATTCCTCCACCCAAGCTACACCTGAATTGAGCCATAGCATCACAACTTTATGTTGTAACGACAGAATGTTTATTAGATAATGCTGTTGATGAGCGATCGCACTGATTTGTAGTGTTTACAAAGCGAATCGTAGACACCCGGAGGGTGGCTTCCCGCAGGGTAGTGAAACCCAAGAAATGCTATGAATAAAACCGCAAAACTTTCAATTAAACAAATATCTCAATTCTCAGGGTAAAATTGACGCTGCAATTATTTTACTTATTAAAATATTCTCTCAAAATATCATAATTTGATGTTGGGTTACGGCGCAATCTATATTTGCCGTATTGTTTTCAATAAGTTTAGGTATTCATAGAATAATGTAGAGACGTTACATGTAACGTCTCTACATATTTTTGGGTTTTATGCTTGTACCTTATGTACCCGAAACATACGGTATGTTAAATTTCACACTTCACCCGTTTCCTCATCGCCTTAAAGACAACCGGGGGCGATTTTCCATTTGTTTACACAATCGTAATTCTGTACCTCTGCGGCTCCATTCTACTTGATCAAAAATTTGATGGAGCAAACATAAACCGCGACCACTTTCCGATTCATCTGGTGGTAAATAATCTACCGCTTCTTTATCAGAACTTGGTTCTGGTGTAAAGCCTTGACCTTGGTCTGAAATTACCCACCAATATTGATTATCTATCAACGAAAAACGCACTACAACTCTTTTACTAGGATCAAGATTATTACCATGTTTAGCGGCATTGACTAAGGCTTCTTGGAGTCCTAGCCGCAATTCTGCTTGTAATTTAGCTGGAATTTCTGCCAGCAGTAAATCTAGTATGGGACAAAGATAGAGAGTAGAGGCAAAACTAAGTGTGCCCCAATAACGTCCGACTGGACGAAGCGAAATACTAATCACAAGAGAAACCCCATAGCTTTCAGTTAGCTAGACATCAGTTTGCTTGTACGCGCACCCTGACAAAGTTGGAGGTGGTCATGCTGCCTTCAAACTTGCGTCTTTTATACTAGTTTTGAAAATGCTAGGGAGCATTTACTCTGTTTATGAACTTTGATTGTCGATACATAAAACGGCTTTTGAAATTCTGCGATCGCAGCCAGCAAATTAAAATATGCTGAAAGTTTTTGAGAACTATAAAAGTGAGTTTTGTATTGCCGATTCTTATATCAGACAACCTTATTCATAATCAATGAGAGTCTATGCAACTTTAGTTGTTTTAACAAAATCATTTCTATGTTTTAGGTTAATTCGATTTTAGCATTGTTACTATGCAAGAGACTACAAATTTGCAATTTAAGATTTTGATAAAGAGTTAGTACTCTTATTTAAATGTCATAACACAAGAAAGGCAGCAGCTTCTACATGAGAGGTTTGTGGAAAAAAATCAGCAGGTTGCACCCTTGTAACTTTATATATGCCTCCTTCACATAACAACTTCAGGTCACGCGCAAGTGTGGCTACTTTACAGCTGACGTAAACGATGCGGGCAGGTTTCGATCGCAGTAATGAATCGATGACAGTGCGATCGCATCCCTTACGTGGTGGATCAAGTATGACCACATCAGGTATTATTCCCATTTGCGGCAGTAAATTCTCTACCGCACCGACTTGAAATGTAACGTTATGTATACTATTGCGATTCGCATTCAAAATTGCTTGTTCAACTGCTTCGGCTTGTAATTCCAGTCCAAATGCTTGGCGTACCTGCTGGGCTAAAGGCAGTGTTAAGGTTCCAATGCCACAATAAGCGTCAACTAGTACCTCATGTCCTTGGAGGTTAAGTTCTGTCTGAATGACTTCTAAGAGTGCTTCGGCTGTTTCAGTAGAAACTTGGAAAAATGTATCGGGGCGGACTTGAAATTCTAAATTGGCGAATTCTTCTCTCAGATAAGGAACTCCAGCAATAGTGCGAGTTTCCCTACCAAAAATGGCATTAGTGCGTTCTGGGTTGCGATTTAAAGAAACTCCCACCAATTGGGGATATCGCTGCAACCAAACCTCGGCTTGTTCCGTAATTCCCGCTAAATTCCACTCAGTAACCACCAAAGTCAACAGCATTTCTCCCGTGCGGCGGCCGATGCGTAAACCTAAATGGCGAATTTGCCCTTGGTGACGTTGTTCGTTGTAAATTTTCCAGCCACGTTTTTGAATGTCTTGCTTGACTTCTGCAAGCAGAGGATTTAAGCGAGAATCCTGCACAGGGCATTGATTTAAGTTCACTAAATGGTGACTACCCTTTTGGTAATATCCAGCCTGTACTTGCCCGGTAGTAGAAACACTGACCGGATAAGTAGATTTATTGCGGTATCCCAGGGGT
Source organism: Nostoc sp. FACHB-190 (assembly GCF_014696905.1). Lineage (NCBI taxonomy): Bacteria > Bacillati > Cyanobacteriota > Cyanophyceae > Nostocales > Nostocaceae > Nostoc > Nostoc sp. FACHB-190. The sequence continues at coordinate 33,514 of NZ_JACJQW010000042.1, read as the reverse complement.
GACACAGCCGCCAATACAGGCTCTACTGATGGTGCAGTAAAACCACCGATACGCTGCAAAGCCTGAATAACTTGATTGCGTTTCGCTTCTAGCTGATATTCATAATCAATATGCTGCCACTGACAACCACCACACTTATCAGCCACAATGCAGCTTGGGCGGATGCGGTGGGGTGATGGCTGCAATAGCTGGATGAGTTTGCCGTGAGCATATTTTGGCTTGACATGCAGTAAACGTACCACGACGCGATCGCCAGGGACAGTATCTGGCACAAATACCACACGCTCATCATAGCGACCGACCCCATCACCAGTGTCACTGAGGTCAGCGATCGCAACTTCAATTAATTCACCCTGTTTCCAAATATTGTTCGTCATTTGTCAATAGTCATTTGTCATTTGTCAAGAGATTGAAGTTTAATTTCATACTTCATACTTCACACTTCACACTTCATACTTTGATTTCCCTTCCCCTCTGTACCTCCAACTCGTTAAACTAGCAAATAATATTTCTCGTGATTACAATAATCATGACTGTAATTAGCCAAGTTATTCTCAAAGCCGACGACGAACTGCGTTATCCCAGCAGTGGCGAACTCAAAAGTATCAAAGACTTTTTGCAAACAGGTGAGCAACGGACTCGTATTGCTGCTACCCTTTCCGAAAATGAAAAAAAGATAGTTCAGGAAGCCACCAAGCAACTTTGGCAGAAGCGCCCTGATTTTATCGCACCCGGTGGCAATGCCTACGGTGAACGCCAACGTGCATTGTGTATCCGTGACTTTGGCTGGTATTTACGCCTGATTACCTATGGCGTACTTGCTGGTGACAAAGAACCAATTGAAAAAATCGGTTTAATTGGTGTGCGCGAAATGTACAACTCCCTTGGTGTTCCCGTTCCTGGAATGGTAGAAGCCATCAGTTGTCTGAAAAAAGCCTCCCTTGACTTACTCAGTGCAGACGACGCAGCAGCAGCAGCACCATACTTTGATTACATCATTCAAGCGATGTCATAAGCCAAAGTTTGTTTTGCTTCTTTAGATGTGTCTTCCTGAGTTGAAAGTGCTGAGGAGCCACTGCGTTGGGCGGCTCTGCCGACTCCCTCAGTGGCGTTGCTGAGTTGAAAGTGCTGAGTAAACACACTAGTCGCCCTTTCATGCTTGGCTTTTGAAATCAGTTTCATCAGGACTGTCTCTTAAAGTGAGTGCTGAGTGTTAGCACTCAAAACATAACAACTCTAATTTGATCATACTCTCCCCACATTTGGTAGTGGCTTTGGCCATCTCTGTGTCTAGCTATCAACCAACTGTGGGGAAATTTTATTTGGTCATTAGTCATTAGTCATTAGTCAATGGTCACTCCCCACACTTCCCCCACTCCCCACACTTCCCACACTCCCCACACCTCCCACACTCCCCACACCTCCCACACCTCCCACACTCCCCACACCTCCCACACCTCCCACACCTCCCACACTCCCCCCACTCCCCCAACTCCCAAATACAAAAAGCCGACAGTTTTTTATCAAAGCTGTCGGCGATTAGTGTGTTCCCTATTAATGACTCGGCTAGAGTTCAGTTGTATGTAATTATGCCAATTTGGCAAAGGGCGAGAGACGATCTCAATCATGTTTCTATGTGATTGTCGTCACTTGAGTGTTACTATCGAGCGGTATCTACTTAAGTGTGTAACAACGGACAAGCTTAGAGCTACAACAGCAGTTACAGATGGGGAAAAACAAAGCACAAATAGCCAATGACTTAGGACTTACGCATAAAAACGAAAAATCAAGAGTTTTGGCGATGGTGTAGGGGTAGAGGGTATAGGGGTGTATGTATCTAAAACCTTTACGCCACAAACCCTTACACCCAATCTTCATAGACAATCTTTGTGTGTAAGTCCTGTGACTATAGGACTCATAATTTGATTTATGAAAAAAGCCAGTACGCCCAAATAAGACTTCTTGCCTACTCCCTACTCCCCACTCCCTACTCCCCACTCCCCATTCCCTGCCCATACAACTAGATTCAGAAATCAAACCGAATTTTTATATTGACCATTAACTATAAAATAGTCTTCTGTCCCCTTGGTGCATTATTCCCATGACCACCACCCCCAAAGATCCGTTTTCTCCCAAAGAAATTGCCGCCGAAGGTATTAAGCCCGAAGAATATGCAGAAATTGTGCGACGTTTAGGCCGCCATCCTAACAAAGCAGAACTGGGAATGTTTGGGGTGATGTGGTCAGAACATTGCTGTTACAAAAATTCCCGACCCTTACTCAAACAATTTCCGACCACAGGCCCCCGCATTCTCGTAGGCCCTGGTGAAAATGCGGGTGTGGTTGACCTGGGTGAAGGACTACGCCTCGCTTTTAAAATTGAATCTCATAACCATCCCTCTGCCGTTGAACCCTTCCAAGGAGCTGCCACAGGTGTCGGTGGTATCCTCAGAGATATTTTTACAATGGGTGCGCGTCCCATTGCTTTGTTAAACTCATTGCGCTTTGGTTCTCTCGATGATCCGAAAACCCAAAGGCTATTTACTGGGGTAGTAGCAGGAATCAGCCATTATGGCAACTGTGTTGGCGTAGCCACAGTTGGTGGCGAAGTATACTTTGACCCTGCTTATGCAGGAAATCCTTTAGTTAACGTCATGGCTTTGGGATTGATGGAAACGCCGGAAATTGTCAAATCTGGGGCATCGGGCATTGGTAATCCTGTATTGTATGTGGGTTCTACCACCGGACGCGATGGGATGGGTGGCGCAAGTTTCGCCAGTGCCGAATTAACTGATGCGTCAATGGATGACCGTCCGGCGGTGCAAGTCGGCGACCCATTTTTAGAAAAGTCGTTAATTGAAGCTTGTCTAGAAGCGTTTAAAACTGGCGCAGTGGTTGCCGCCCAGGATATGGGTGCAGCCGGTATCACCTGCTCTACCTCAGAAATGGCAGCCAAGGGCGGTGTCGGCATTGAATTAGATTTAAATAAGATTCCGGTGCGGGAAACTGAGATGGTTCCCTACGAATATTTACTGTCGGAATCGCAAGAACGAATGTTGTTTGTTGCCCACAAAGGCCGGGAACAGGAGTTAATTGATATTTTCCATCGGTGGGGGCTTCAAGCGGTTGTGGCTGGGACAGTAATTGCAGAACCCATCGTCAGGATTTTATTCCGGGGGAAAATTGCGGCAGAAATTCCGGCTGATGCTTTGGCAGAAAATACGCCACTTTACGAACGTGAGTTATTGGCAGAACCGCCAGAATACGCCCGCCAAGCTTGGACATGGACAGCAGATAGTTTACCTGCTTGCACAACTGCGGGGATCGGTAGCCACAGTTGGAATCATATCTTATTGACTTTACTCAATACACCCACGATCGCCTCGAAAAATTGGGTATACCGTCAGTACGACCATCAAGTACAAAACAACACTGTCGTCCTTCCCGGTGGTGCAGATGCGGCTGTGGTGCGTTTAAGACCATTAGAAGCCATCCCCAATCTCACATCACCAAATCTGAAATCTGCCGTTGCTGCTACGGTAGATTGCAATCCCCGCTATGTTTACCTTGATCCCTATGAGGGTGCTAAGGCTGTCGTTGCCGAAGCCGCCCGCAACCTCAGTTGTGTGGGTGCAGAACCATTAGCTGTTACCGATAACCTGAATTTTGGCAGTCCCGAAAAACCCATTGGTTATTGGCAATTAGCTGAAGCTTGTCGCGGTTTAGCAGAAGGTTGTCGAGAACTAGCCACACCAGTCACAGGGGGAAATGTCTCTCTTTACAATGAAACTGTCGATTCTCAAGGCAACCCCCAACCAATTTATCCGACTCCTGTGGTGGGAATGGTGGGTTTAATTCCTGATTTCACTAAAATTTGCGGTCAAGCTTGGCAAGCAAGCGGTGATGCGATTTATTTACTAGGGTTAACTGTACAGTCCAAAGTGGAATTAGGCGCATCAGAATATCTGGCTACCATCCACAATACTGTAGCTGGCAGACCACCAAGGGTAAATTTTGACTTGGAACGCCGTGTGCAGCAGGTTTGCCGTGATGGTATTCGTTCTGGTTGGGTGCGTTCAGCCCATGATTGCGCTGAGGGTGGATTAGTTGTGGCTTTGGCAGAATCTTCGATTACTGGCAATTTGGGAGCAGAAGTACAATTAGAAATTTCGCCAAATCAGTTACCGCGTTTGGATGAAGTGCTATTTGGTGAAGCTGGCGCAAGAATTATTGTTTCTGTGGGATCAGAACACCAAGAAATCTGGGAATCATATTTACAAGAACATCTGCCTCAAGAATGGCAAAAATTAGGCATCGTTGGTAATTATGGTGCTGGTTTGACGGTTTTAACTACCGATAACCAGACCTTAATCGCAGTTAGTATGGAAGATATGAAGGATCGTTACAATCATGCGATCGCTAAACGTCTAGCTGCACACACTCAGTCCTAAAAAAGTATCTCGTCTGAAGTCAAAAATTTCACACTTCAGACTTCATACTTCAGACTTCTTAGGGTACTGTTTTAATAAGTGGTTAAAGATTTGTTAAGAATAGACCATAACACTTTCAAAAAGTGAATGCGGAGACGGATTGCTCAAAAGGTTACATACTCACCGTTTGACAACCCAAAATCCCAAATGGTACAGCCACCTCAAGCCATAACCCCAGTGACTTGACACCCCAATCAGGAGCAAAGCCAGCATGATTCCCATTGATTCTGTGACTTCGGATGAATACCCCGAATCTCATTTCAACTCAAATAATGACCGTCCTGACAAGCCCGAAGAAGCTTGCGGTGTCTTTGGAATTTACGCACCAGGAGAAGACGTTGCCAAACTAACCTACTTTGGATTGTATGCCCTCCAGCACAGGGGTCAAGAATCTGCTGGCATTGCCACCTTTGAGGGGACAAAAGTCCATCTACACAAAGATATGGGCTTGGTGTCTCAAGTCTTCAACGAATCTATTTTAGAAGAATTGCCGGGAAATCTTGCTGTTGGTCACACCCGCTATTCCACCACTGGTTCTAGCCGCAAAGTGAATGCTCAACCTGCTGTAGTTGAGACTCGCTTAGGCAATTTAGCTCTAACACATAACGGTAATCTTGTCAATACAACACAATTACGTGATGAATTGGTTAAGAGCAATTTTAACTTAGTCACGACAACTGACTCAGAAATGATTGCCTTTGCGATCGCCGAAGCAGTCAACGCTGGTGCAGATTGGCTAGACGGCGCAATTCAAGCCTTTCACCGTTGCCAAGGAGCCTTTAGTTTAGTTATTGGTACACCAGTTGGGGTAATGGGAACCCGTGATCCTAATGGTATTCGTCCTTTGGTAATTGGTACCGTGGGGACAAATCCCGTTCGTTATGTCTTGTCTTCGGAAACTTGCGGTTTAGACATTATTGGGGCTGAATACCTACGAGATGTTGAACCGGGAGAATTAGTTTGGATAACCGAAGAAGGTTTGGCTTCCTTCCATTGGAGTCGAAAGCCGCAACGTAAATTGTGCATCTTTGAAATGATTTACTTTGCCCGTCCTGATAGCGTGATGCACAACGAAAGTTTATATAGCTATCGGATGCGCTTAGGCAGACAACTCGCGGCTGAATCTAATGTTGAAGCTGATATTGTGTTTGGCGTACCTGATTCTGGTATCCCCGCAGCGATAGGATTTTCCCAAGCTTCCGGTGTTAGTTATGGCGAAGGCTTGATTAAAAATCGCTACGTTGGGCGCACTTTTATTCAACCAACTCAAAATATGCGCGAGTCTGGTATTCGGATGAAACTCAACCCGCTTAAAGATGTCTTGGCGGGTAAACGAGTTGTGATTGTGGATGATTCAATTGTGCGGGGTACTACCAGCCGCAAATTAGTCAAAGCCTTGCGTGATGCGGGTGCGGCTGAAGTTCACATGCGAATTTCTTCACCCCCTGTCACTCATCCTTGCTTTTATGGCATTGATACTGATAGCCAAGATCAATTAATTGCGGCTACCAAATCCGTTGCCGAAATTGCCCAACAATTAGAAGTAAATTCTCTCGCCTACCTCAGTTGGGAAGGAATGCTGAAAGCAACAGGAGAAGACACCAATAGTTTTTGTTCTGCTTGCTTTACAGGAGATTACCCAGTGGCTATTCCTGAACAAGTGAAGCGTTCTAAATTGATTTTAGAGAAGGTGGTAGTTTAAATTCTCAAAAGAATTCAGAATTCAGGAGTCAGAATTCTGAATGAGAATAGTCTCTAGGCGCTACGGTGTAAACACACATCTGAGTTGAGTGCATCTGTCCCGCCTCGGAATTAATTCCGAGTCTCATAGCGCAAGTTCTCTAAAGAGAACTCAAAAAGGATTTTATTCCAGTCCACTTGAGTGGACTTTGGCTATGAGCCTGGAACTTTAGTTCTAGGCGGGAAGGGCTTCAACATAGAAATTTTGGACTTGTGTATGCGCCGCAGCACCTTTTAGTAGAGGGAGGCTCTTAGGAAAATTTCTATAGAATTCAAGTTAACCTGTAACCTGTAACCTATCACCTATCACCTGTCATAAACTAAAAATCAAAATAGATGTAAGGTAGACCGCCTTCGGGAGCTAGTAACCAGACAATATAAAAACATAAAGGTACGAAAACCAGCTTGATAGGCCAGTTTAACTCTAGTTTTAATCGACCGTTCACAGCATAGACCAAGGCCATACAAGCCGCTAAAATTCCCAATAACCAAGAGAGTTGATAAGGGCTAATAGTTAAAGCTTCTACATATACTTTTTGGGCGAACTGTGCATCAGCTTTGTAACCCCAAAGGTGTTGAATTGCTAAAGAAGAATCTTGAAGATTGGGTAAACGAAACCAAATCCAAGAAGTGAAAACCATCAACTGTGTCAATAGCCAAGCAATAAATATACCAATAGGATTTTGCCAGAATTGGGCTAGTTTTTCGTTGCGATCGCTCCAATCATCTGTGATTCGATGTACGGCTAAAGCAATACCGTGGAGAATACCCCACACAAAGAAACCCCAGGCGGAACCGTGCCAAATACCTGCAATTACCATCACCAGGAATAAATTCCAGCAGGTACGCATCAAACCGCGACGAGAACCACCCAAAGGAAAGTAAACATAGTTCCGCAACCAATCACCTAAAGTTATATGCCAGCGTCGCCAAAAATCAGCAATGCTAGTACTAAAGTAAGGAAAATCAAAATTTTCTGGCAAAACTAAACCAAATAGCAATGCTGTACCACGGGCAATATCTACATAGCCATTAAAATCTAAATACAGTTGCAAACCATAAGCAAAAGTCGCCAACCACAAATCAGTACTACCTGCGCGGGGCAAATTCCCAAAACATAAATCAACAAAAATCCCCAAATTATCTGCCAAGAGTCCTTTTTTAATTGCACCTCTAGCAATTAACCATAATGCTTCTGTACCTCTCTCGGCTGTGGGAAATTGCAGTGTATTAAATTGAGTTGCTAAGTTGTGATAGCGGGTAATTGGCCCGGAAATTAGTTTGGCAAAAAAGAGTTTATATGTCGCAAATTTGAGAAAATGGTCAGTAGCCGGAGCGCCACGATAAACATCGATTAGATAAGCAATACACTCAAAGGTAAAAAATGAAATTCCCAACGGTGCAATAACTTTAAAAGATGTTTCCGGTGAACTTGATTGGATAGGAAAAACTAAGTTTAATATCGGCGAAATATATTTAAATCCTAGAAGTAATAAAACATTTAATACTATACCTAGCGATAACAATTTCAGACGGCGACTATTCCAATCAGCATTGGCATATTGCCATTCTTCATTAGATATGCGCCAATCAAGACTATGGTCTCCCGGCGAAGTATTTTTGCCGATTTCTCTACCTAAGCGAAAGTTAATAAAGGTCAGTGCTAATAACAGTGGGATGTATTGAATACTCCAAGAAGCATAAAAGGCAATACTAGCAATTAATAAAATCCACAATCGCCATTTTTGTTCGGCAACAGTCCAGTAAATGCCTAATATACTCAGCAGAAATATGGCGTAAGAAATTGAAATAAAGTTCATATTTTGGTCATTGGTCAATTGTCATTTGTCATTTGCTATAAAGCAGGAGGTAGTGGTTCGGCTATACCTCATTACTCAAAACGTACACTGAGCGGAGTCGAAGTGTACATTACTCAGCACTTACTTTGTAGGCCAAGAAATCACCGGGTCGATCGCTAATTTTTTCGAGACTTCGTAAGCACCAAAGCGATTCAGATGGCTGGGGTCAGAGAAATAGTCATTTTTCCTGGGCCAAAGTTGGCTAAAATCCCGATAAATAAAATTAGGATTTGTGGCTAACCGAATCATATATTGTTGAAATTCTTGCTCGTATTTTTTGCGAATTGGATCTAAATATTCGGCGGTGAGAGGCATATTAATAAATACGAGAGGGATTTGCTGTGCCTGCGTAAACTTCAAAACTTCTTGAAAGGCGGCATCTTGATTGCCTTCGATCTGAAATGATTTGTAGTCATTGTCATAATTACCTGTGACTCTGGGATGTTTTTGATAGTATCGCGCTGGGTTGAAACGCACAGATAAAGGTAAGAAGCCATCAAAATCAACTGATTGCAGTGAAGTTTCATCATCTGAACTTTCAGTAACCGATTCTGTTGATTGATTGTCTTTGGAATTGCGATCGCTAATTAATGGCAAACTATCCAGTTGTTGATGTAACAGAGATTTAAGCTGGTTACGATTTTGATAGGTACTGGAAAAAGCTCCTAAAATTTGATTTAACCCATTATTAATAGCTTGATAGCTAGTAACTTCATCGGTTTTTTTTGTGTTTTTTTGCTTGTCTGGTGATTTTGCTGGATTGTTAGCAGCTTCTTCATTAGCGTCAGTATTCTGGGCTTTTTCCAGGATTTTTTGATAACCGGGGGAAGCCGCGATCGCATTAAAGGTAATATCGTCTCGACCACTGTTAAAAGCGCGAGAACCATCAGCCCACAGAATCACTTTGGGTAATTCTGATACCTCCAGAACTTGACGAATAATAAAATCGACAACTTGGGCTGTTGCACCATTCACCCCAAAGTTGAACACCTGAATATTTGGGTATCCTTGTTTGGCTAAACCTTTGGCTAATGCCGCCGGGTCAACACCGCGCAAAGCCCGCGAAGAACCAATAATTAAAATATCTGGGGGACTGCCTTTAATGTTTAATTGTTGGCGGTATAAAGCTAGTTGTTCGTCTAATTGCCGCGCATTAAAACTGGGCATTTGCGATCGCGCTGCTAATAAAATTGCCGATGCTGTGGCTTTTTCTTTTAATGGTGCGGCTGTTAAATCTGTTGCTTCTGGATCATCTTCATTCACAGTAAACCCAGAAGCGTTGAAGCCAGAATTTTTCGACCCTGATAATTTCTGCCCAGAGGAATTATTCAATAATTCGATTTTTTCTTGATGTTTGGGTTTGCGTGGGGGCTTTGGTTCGGCATGGGCAGCCGCTACACTAGCCTGTGGTGGAGGTACTGTCCGCGCCACAATTTGACCGCTAATCCAATCGGTTTGCAGTGTCAGCAATAATCCTAATGTTCCCCAAACCAAAGCCACTTTCAGTCCGCCTTGTAAATCGGGGTCGGCGGCGCTTGACTGACCAGATTCAGTAAATATTTGTGTACCTAAGAGGAAATTTTTAATTGCCGTGCTAGTGCTGACAACCCAATCTCGCGCGACTTCTGTAACAAAATTTTGAACTTCTTCGGAAGTTAAATCAGGGCGAAAAATCGGTTCTTGACCGTCTTTAACTATCAATTCACCCACATATTCCGAGGTGGCGGCAAACTCTGGGGTGGCTTCGGGTACTAAACGTTGGCGTTGGACAAAATCTGCGCCATGATGCCAAACTGGTTCTTTATTACCAGCCCGACGACCGTAAACCCTCACCCCAGTGATTCCAGGTAACTTTAACTGCCGGACAAACTGGGTAACTTTATTGGCGACTTGTTTGCGGTTGGGACAGACAGGCGCATCACACATAATGTGCAGCAAGTCGCCTTTGTGAAGTAAAAGGACACGTATCCCGCCTGTTTTCAAGCGCCATTCTAAATCGGTATTGAGTAAGCGTTCTAATAAGAAATGCGTGGCTGGTTCATCGCCCCTAGTGGCTAACTCTAAAGCGGAAGTCGCCAAGGCTGGATGTTGTGCCGCAGGTAGGGAAATCCAATCAATCCAAGCTGGTTGCTTTTGGGCAGTTTTTTGACCGTATATCGTCGCGCCAAGAATGCCTTGAGGTGCGATCGCTTCTAGGTGCGATACGATGATATCCAGACATTGAGTTTTATCGGGTGCGGGTGCATCTTCTAGCGGATCAAACGCAGGGGAGCAGAAAAGGTGTAAAGTTGATTCTTTGAGAGATGCTTGGACGGTAACTTTAAATTCTAATAATACTTCTGTTAACAGCCGAGCGATCGCTTGTATATCTCCCCAACGCGCCCATTCTTTCAGCATTACCTCTGGGGGCGTTAAATCTACCCGCAGTACCCAATCATTATTTGTTTCACCACTAACTTGGGCGGTAATGACTGCATCTTGATAGCCCGTCAACTTTAATAGTCGCAGTTTTTGGGCAATGGTTTCGGCTAATAAGGAAGAATCTGGACTATAGACAGATTGACAAAAAACCCAGAGACGATTTGTGGGGGCTTGGGTTTTGTCTTTGGGTTGGTGTGGCTTAATTTTGACTTGAACTCCCACACCCAAAGAACTGAGAGTTTCACTGAGATAATGAGCGATCGCATTCGGGTCGCCGCGACGGGCTAAACTCTCATTTGATATAATTAGCGACCCACCCGGCTGTGATGCTTCCGCGTCTTTGAGGGCTTGTTCTACCTGTTCTAAATGCTTGTCTAATTGATTTAGATGTACCCGATGACACCATTCGGGGCGATTTTCGCCCTTTTTTCGCCCATAAACCAATACTTGGTATATTGAGGGTTGTTCGTTATTGGTTAAGACATCTAAATCTGTTTGCTGGAGTGCGTGAAGCAAATCAGCAAGAGTGCGCCAGCGTAGAGGACACTCTATCGCTTCACAAAGAATGTGTAGGTCATTTCCCCGCAACCGGACTTTCACCCCTAAAGTGTTAATCCCTGTTGCTTGGCTTACCCATTGCACTAATATTTGCTGGCTATCTACTAATAGTTTTTTCATGGGCAGTTAACTTTACAGGAAGCGAGTATTCGGGGGTATTGCCTGCACTTGTAAACTAGAACCATAATGTCTATCACATTTTGCTGTTTTTTTTTAACACTTTTGTTACCTTCTGTGCTTGCAAAATAGGCCAAGATAGTCTTATATCGTTGCAAGTCATACAGATTTTGAGTTTTGCGTTTCATTTTCCTCGTTCGCCAACCACCAAAAATTAGCAATGCCTCCTATCACCTCCCAATCTTCACCCAACCCCGGACTAAATCTGGTTTTGTTTAGCATTCCCCAATCTTTTATCCTCGAAATAGGTACAGCGTCTATACTACTGCTGCTGACCAGCGAAAAGTTCACACTCAAAGCCCTAGAATCTATCGGGCAAGCAAGTGAAGAATTGTTTCGCGGCGATCGCTTACCGATTCTTCCCTTTCCCAGTCACAATGAATTAACCAATAAAAGCTAAAACTTATACTTTAAAAAATAAATCGCTCATAGAAAACAATGAGCGTAAATCACAAAGTTCAAAAATGTAAACAGTAATTGGCTTTACAAGAGAAGCAAATATGAGTTCGCTTTTATACTCTGTGTCACACGCTGCGAATTATTACCCTGCATCAGAATTGTTTTTACGTCGTCGTCTCCAAATCGTTGAAGAATTATGGGAGAACGTCTTGCGGCAAGAATGCGGACAGAAAATGGTAGATTTGTTGGGGCAGTTGCGCGATTTGTGTTCGCCAGAAGGACAAGCCACCAACGACCAAGCATCCGCCGCCGTTAAACTGATTGAACAACTGAATATTAATGAAGCCATTCGGGCAGCAAGGGCTTTTGCGCTTTATTTTCAGCTAATTAACATTATTGAGCAAGAATATGAGCAGAAGCAGCAACTTACCCGCTACTCCGAAATAGACGATCAAATTACCACCACTTCTGACACCATGTCAGAAAGTACCTATTCCTCCAACGATAAAGAAGATGATGCCTTTGTCAACAAAGGTATCGGTTCAGATTTGTTGGCTAAAAGCTGGGTGGGCAAAATGCAAAATAAACAAAAAGGCACTTTTGCCACGCTGTTTCCTTATTTGTATGATTTGAATGTCCCACCCCAACAAATTCAGCGTTTAATTTCCCAGTTAGATGTGCGCTTGGTGTTCACCGCCCACCCCACAGAAATTGTCCGTCACACCATCCGCGATAAACAAAGACAAGTTGTCAATCTCCTGCAACAAATGGACGCAGTGGAAAATCGTGTTGGTGCGTATCCTTGGGAGTCAGGGGAGTTACGCGAAAAGCTACTAGAAGAAATTCGCCTCTGGTGGCGTACCGATGAACTCCACCAATTTAAACCCACAGTGTTAGATGAAGTAGATTACGCCCTGCACTACTTCCAAGAAGTCTTATTTGATGGTATTCCCCAACTGCATAAACGGTTTAAATATGCTTTGGGTAAAACCTTTGATTGGTTAGAACCGCCCCGGAAAAACTTTTGTTCCTTTGGTTCTTGGGTAGGTTCCGATAGAGATGGGAACCCCTCAGTGACACCGGAAATTACCTGGAAAACAGCTTGCTATCAGCGCAAAATGGTGCTGGAACGCTATATTCAGTCAGTCAAAAAGCTGATTGAATTATTAAGCATCTCGATGCACTGGAGTGATGTTTTACCAGATTTACTCGAATCGCTGGAATTAGACCAGTCACAGTTAAGTGATATATATGATGCTTTAGCGTTGCGTTATCGCCAAGAACCTTATCGGTTGAAGTTGTCTTATGTATTGAGACGGTTAGAAAATACCCGCGATCGCAATTTAGCATTATATAAACGGGAAACGCCCAGCAACGAAGATGCACCAATGTATCGTTCTGGGGCAGATTTCTTGGCAGAATTACGACTAATTCAACGCAATTTGAGCGAAACGGGCTTAAGTTGCCGAGAACTGGATAATTTGATATGTCAAGTCGAAATCTTTGACTTTAACTTGACACAGTTAGATATCCGCCAAGAATCGACCCGCCATTCGGATGCGCTAAATGAAATTTTGGACTATCTGCAAGTTTTACCCCAAGCATACAACGACCTCTCAGAAGAACAGCGCGTGGCTTGGTTAACTTCCGAATTGCAAACCCGCCGCCCCTTAATTCCGGCGGAATTGCCATTTTCCGAAAAAACCAACGATATCATTGAAACCTTCCGAATTTTGCGAACGCTGCAACAAGAGTTTGGTGTTAACATTTGCCAAACTTACATTATTAGTATGTGCCGTCAAGTCAGCGACGTACTAGAAGTTTTACTCTTAGCCAAAGAAGCAAGATTATTTGACCCAGCCATTGCTGTTGGCACAATTCAAGTTGTACCGTTATTTGAAACCGTAGAAGACTTACAGCGTTCCCGCAGCATTATGCGTCAGCTGTTTGAACTTCCCTCGTATCGGGCTTTATTGGCTGGCGGCTACGAAAATATTCAGCAAAGGCTTTCTGATGCTGAAGCAAATCCCCATTCCACAATTACACCCGACTTACAAGAAGTCATGTTGGGATATTCCGACAGTAACAAAGACTCTGGCTTCTTAAGTAGCAACTGGGAAATTCACAAAGCCCAAAAATCATTGCAGAAAATCGCCGAAGAATATGGTGTTGATTTAAGAATTTTCCACGGTCGCGGCGGTTCTGTGGGTAGAGGTGGCGGCCCTGCTTACGAGGCGATTTTGGCACAGCCAGGCCACAGTATTAACGGGCGAATTAAAATTACCGAACAAGGGGAAGTCTTAGCTTCTAAATATTCCTTGGTGGACTTGGCGTTATACAACTTAGAAACCGTCACCACTGCGGTAATTCAAGCCAGTTTGCTGCGGACAGGGTTTGATGATATTGAACCTTGGAACGACATTATGGAAGAACTAGCAGCGCGATCGCGGCAACATTATCGTGCTTTAATCTACGAACAACCAGATTTCATTGACTTTTTCAACCAAGTCACCCCCATTGAAGAAATTAGCCAACTGCAAATCAGTTCTCGCCCCGCACGTCGTCCTTCAGGAAAGAAAGATTTAAGCAGTTTACGGGCGATTCCTTGGGTATTTAGCTGGACACAAACCAGAGTTTTACTACCTTCTTGGTATGGTGTTGGAACAGCTTTGCAAGAATTTTTGAATGAAGAACCAGAAGAACACCTGAAATTACTCCGCTACTTTTATATGAAGTGGCCGTTCTTCAAAATGGTTATTTCCAAAGCAGAAATGACACTGGCGAAAGTCGATATCCAAATGGCGCGACACTACGTCCAGGAATTATCCAACCCAGAAGACAAAGAACGCTTCGAGGTAGTCTTTGAGCAAATCGCCAGTGAATACTATCTCACAAAAGATTTCGTCCTGAAAATCACTGGTCACACTCGACTGTTAGATGGTGATCCGGTATTGCAGCGTTCAGTACAATTACGTAATGGGACAATTGTACCGCTAGGGTTCATCCAGGTTTCATTACTCAAACGCCTGCGCCAAGCCAAAAATACTACAGCTACCTCTGGTGTGATTCACTCCCGTTACAGCAAAGGCGAATTACTCCGGGGCGCACTGTTAACCATTAATGGTATTGCTGCGGGAATGCGAAATACTGGCTGATTTGGTTTGGGGAGTCCTTTGTCAATGGTCATTCGTCCTGGTTTAGTGATCATTGACAAGGGAGACAAGGGGGACAAGGTAGAAGACTTCAGACTTCACACTTCATACTTCACACTTCAGCCCCGCGATCGCAAGTTATTCAAATTTTTCCAAGAATTGGTACTAGTATCAAAACAATGCCAAGTACCGTCCTTGGTATCCTGATAACAAAACAACGTGCGATCGCCACTGTATAAATTATCGGTTAAATAGTATACTAGCCCCCGGAATGGATATGTTTTGCGACTTAAACGTTTAGCTACAGCTTGATTGGGGCATTCCACAATAAATACTGGTTTTTTGTTCAAGTGAGCTAAAGAGAATATACACATACGCAAAATCGCTCTTAGCCAACTTTCGGAATTATCAAAATAGTCATCAATAATCCTGTTAGTTAGTGCTTTTTCGAGGGTGCGATCGTTGTTTTGAGAGATGTGAGCCTCAGACATAGCCTCACCTATTCCTATACCGATGGTTCGAGGTTAATCCAAAATTTCTCAAAATGCCAAGGGTCTAGTCCTGGTAAAATCTACCCAGAGCAAAGAAAGAGCAAATAGCCATAACTGCTGAAACTAATCAAGCAAATTCCCCAACTACAGGTGCAGATGCCATTGACCAAGCGATCGCTAAAGGGATAGATTTTGATGGAACGCCCATTCCTAGTGCCAAGCTAGACCTTTATCATCAAGTCATATATTCCCACAGCAACCCTTCATGCGCCGAGATTCGATTTTTTACAAATTATTCCAACAATCTCCTACTTTATTATTTGAACTCTTAACAAATCCTCCAGCAAATGCAGGTGAATATAAATTTGACTCAGTAGCTGTCAAAGAACCTAAGTTTGAAATTGATGGAGTATTCTTACCACCAGAAAATGCCAGTCCGGGTATTGTCTATTTCTGTGAGGTGCAGTTTCAAAAAGATGAAAAGCTTTATGAAAGAGTATTTGCAGAATCTTCGCTGTATTTTTACCGCAACCGTGACAGATTTAGTGATTGGCAAGCAGTGATAATTTATCCATCACGTAGTATTGAACAGAGTGATACTCATCCTCACAGAACATTACTCAACGGCAACCAAGTACATCGAGTATATTTGGATGAGTTGGGAGAAATTCGTTCTTTACCTTTGTGGGTAGCGGTAATGGTATTAACTACCCTAGAAGAAGAACAAGCCCCCACAGAAGCTAGGTATTTATTAGCAAGAAGTCGTCAAGAAGCTTCTTCATTAACAAGTCGTGCCATAATTGAAATCATCACGACAATCATGACATATCGGTTTGAGCAACTGAGTCTAAGAGAGGTGGAGTCAATGTTAGACATCACACTGAAGAAAACGAGAGTTTATCAGGAAATTAAAGAAGAAGTTCAAGAAGAAGCACGAGAGCAAGGACGAGAGGAAGGACGAGAGGAAGGACGAGAGGAAGGACGAGAACAAACACGAGAAGCGACAGCGAATATTATTATCAGACAATTAACCAAGCGGTTTGGAGAACTTACCCAAGAGACGCGTTCTATGGTTGCGGGTTTGCCATTGCAAATGTTGGAAGATTTGGGTGAAGCATGGCTCGATTTTACAGGCGTAGCTGATTTACAGGCTTGGTTACGGGCGCGAATTAATTAAATGTACAAAATTTGAGAGTAATTTTACTGTTTGGTGAGCATGGGCGATCGCTTGTTGTACTTTACCAAAGAAGGGCGATCTCATTTTTATTGTCTCACTGTGAGAATATGGAATCATGAGAAAAAACTTCTTCATCATACTGACCAAATTCGTCGCTCCTCTCGCTCTGTCTGTGCAAATATGGCAGAGGCTTGGAGAAACCGGCGATATAAAGCCGCTTTTGTCGCTAAACTCAATGATTGTGAAGCAGAGGCAGCAGAAATTCAAGTTTGGTTAAAGTTTGCTGTGAAATGTCAATATCTTACCGTTGAACAAGGAAGAGAACTCTACGCTCCTTACAATCAAGTCCTTAGTGGGTTAGTCAAGATGATTACCCATGCAGATGATTGGTTACTTGACTAAATTCCCAAACCTCCCACACCCCCCACACTCCCCACACCTCCCACACTCCCCACCCCCAGCCTCAACAGATAATCTTTGTGCATCAGTCCTGGTAAAATCTACCCAGAGCAAAGAAAGAGCAAATAGCCATGACTGCTGAAACTAATCAAGTAAATTCCACAACCAAGGGTGCAGATGCGATTGATGAAGCGATCGCTAAAGGGATAGATTTTGATGGAAGTCCCATTCCTAGTGCCAAGCTAGACCTTTATCATCAAGTCATGGCCTTAGAAGCAAATAGACAGCGTAGTGGCGTTTCTAATACCATGCGATCGCGGATTGTGCGAATCGGTGCAAAACATATCCCCCAACCAGAACTTGACCAAAAACTCATCGATGCTGGTTTTGCGCCCTTAAAGGAAAAAGAAATCGCCTTTTTCTACGGTGGGAAGTAATTAATTCAGGACTTACATACAAAGTTGGTCTGTCAAGAATGGGTGTAGGGATGGGTAAGGCGCACCAAGATTGTCTGTTGAGGCTGGGTGTATGGGTGTATGGGTTGGGTTTACAAAGATTGTCTGTTGAGACTGGGTATAGGAGTGTATGGGTTTTGCTCACCTAAACCCCCCGGTTACTGAGCGCAGCCGTTCGCGGAGCGTCTCGCAGAGAAGTACACCCTCACACCGTTCTCAAACACCCTCACACCCTTACACCCTTTTCAAACAATCCTCTCCCAAACCTTTGATTTTTCGTCATCATGACAGATGTCTCTTTACCCATTAACCTCTGGGAATATGAACAGTTAGCCAAACAGCATCTCTCGCAGATGGCTTTTGATTATTACAGTAGTGGTGCTTGGGATGAAATTACACTACGAGATAACCGCACTGCTTTTGAACGCATAAAATTGCGTCCTCGGATGTTGGTAGATGTGAGCGATCGCAATTTAAGCACCGCTATTTTAGGAAAGCCTTTACAACTACCCATATTAATTGCACCGATGGCGTTTCAGTGTCTAGCCCATCCCCAGGGAGAACTAGCCACAACCTTAGCCGCAGCTACCGCAGGTGTGGGTATGGTCTTGAGTACAATGGCTACCAAAAGCTTAGAAGAAGTTGCGGCGGTAGGTTACAAACATAATGCCTTGCAATGGTTCCAACTGTATATCCATAAAGACCGAGCCTTAACGCGGAATTTAGTAGAAAGAGCTTACGCCGCAGGTTATCAAGCCCTGTGTGTAACTGTGGATGCGCCAATTTTGGGACGACGAGAGCGAGATGTGCGGAACACCTTTAGCTTACCCCCTGGATTGCAATTGGCGAATATTACCAATATTTCCGGGTTGAATATTCCCCAAGAATCAGCAGAATCTGGATTGTTTACTTATTTTGCCCAGCAATTAAACCCGGCTGTAACTTGGCATGACTTGGAATGGTTGCAGTCCTTATCGCCACTACCTTTGGTACTCAAAGGTATTTTACGCGCTGATGATGCGATGCGAGCAGTTGAGCATGGAGCCAAAGCAATTGTAGTTTCTAATCATGGTGGCAGACAACTCGATGGTGCGATCGCCTCTTTAGATGCACTGGCTGAAATAGTTGCTGCTGTAGATAATCAAGCCGAAGTGCTAGTAGATGGCGGGATTCGTCGTGGTACAGACATCCTCAAAGCCTTGGCTTTAGGCGCAAAAGCTGTTCTAATCGGTCGCCCCGTACTCTGGGGATTAGCTGTAGCAGGACAAGTTGGCGTATCCCATATCATCTCCCTGCTACAAGATGAATTAAGTGTAGCGATGGCTCTGAGTGGCTGCACATCCATACAAGATATTGACCCTAGTTTAGTCACTTTCAAACACTAACCCGCAAAATTACTTGCAGAGAAGTTGATGGATATGCTATATTAGGAAAGTTGCACCCAAGGGCGGGTGGCGAAACTGGTAGACGCACCACACTCAAAATGTGGCGACCTTGCGGTCATAGGAGTTCGATTCTCCTCCTGCCCATTATTAAAACTATTTTGTTACCCTTAGCTGTTGTTTTACAGTGACTTATTATTTGTCATCGGTGACACATTATTGTCGTTGGTGACAAATTCTTGTCTTCTTAGGCTCAATCCCGGTTGTAGGGAACTAGTGACAAATTATTGTCAGCTTTAATATGCTTTTCATTAGCATACTTCTTAAAGTAACTGCTCAAATAAGCTTTGTAAACTTGATTTTGCAAAAAAATATATAGTAAGAGAATCGAACTCCTATCTTTCAACCCTCGATTTAAATTGGCAATCTCTCAATTACAAGTCAATCTTTTAACCTATCCTGTGCTATTAGAGTTATTGTCTCTTGACCACTGTGATGTATGGAAGAGAATACGATTATCGCTTTCAACCCACCCTGTACTAGAAGGGTTGTTGTCACAACCTAGCTCTAAAACACTGTGCGGCAAAGTTTCTAGATATCTCTAGCGCGGATGTTTTCCAATTTTCTATTTGCGCCTCAGCCTAAAAAATCATGTTCTGGTAAAAAACGATGAAATTCAGTCTGGACAAGCAGTTTGGAACTGACGCGGAACTCTTCAAAATTTTGCCTTAATTTAAGCCCTTCAAATAAAGAATTAGGGAGGGTTCCCCCTTGATCGGGGGTGATTTAGTAGCCACTACAGCAGTACATCCGCGCCCTTATTGCTGGGAGCGCACCTATCCTATCCGAAGATAGCAGCATCAGGGTGAGCAGCTACCAGGGTCAGAAAGCAAGACTGTATTGCTACAGTCAAACTAACCCTCATTTAACACAGTTTAGAGGCTGCAAGCAGCATGAACTGCGGCGCTATTGATTATTTTATTGTCAAGGTTCAGATATTTGTCAACTTCGCCTAGCTAGGCGGAGATTATAAGCACAGAGGGCTAATTCTTTTGCTTTATCCTGGGGGCTGCCACGAACAGGTTGTTGTCCTTCCTCAATCACAATTCCTATCTGAGCAGCTTTACTTTGAATGCTTTGGATTAATCTGCCATAGCTCCATGAATGGACATTGACTCGATATTGTTTGGCGTATTTTTGCTGGATTTCTACGGAGCCGGGACATTTTGTTTCAGCTATGGCTTGAATTTCACTTTGGAGAATCTCTCGCATATCTCCTAATTTAGGCAAAACTATACTACCAGCTTTGTAAGTTTGCGCGATCGCTACAATTTCTTTAGCTAATAATCTGTCTACATACTGTCCTAACTCAGATGTACCAAACTGATTAGGAGAAAAACTTTTTTGTGCTTTATGGCGTTCGTGGGATAACGAACGCTGTTGTCGTCGCTGACGATTTAGCAAGTCATAATTGTCCCCTAGTAATTGCCTGATGCTATGGTAAGCCAAAACTTTGTTTGCGATCGCATCTACTACAGCTATAGTTGCAGGTTTTTCTAACCCCAAGCTTACTCCAACCAATATGTGTGATTGACCTTGGTACAGGGGTTTACTAGGACGCTCGAAGGAATTATTTATGCGAGTTAGTGTAGATTGTTTACGCTGAATAAAAGCTTGCTGAGTAATACTCAAATCTGTCTTCTCATTCATCTTGGTGATGAATTTGGTAATCTCGTGTGCTTTCTCTTGGCGAACTTGTTCTGTTCCTTCAGCAGTCCAAAGGCGAGTATCAACACAGCAATAAAGGGTCAATCGGTTAATTTGCCAAGGTTCACCTTTACCTTCACCTTGTTGCCAAGCTAAACGACTATTTCTGAGAGTGAACAAACCACTAGAATGTTGATTTTTGCTTTGGCGTTTAGTCTGTTGGTCTTCTAAGAAGCGTTTAAACCAATGTAGTTGACGGCGATCGCAGTACACTTCAAAAGTTAAATCACTCAAGCCGTTGAAGTGAACACACAGCCTACCTTTTTCGTTTTTTGACCAAACAAGGTCTTCGTTAGTTTCAAAAATCAAGGGAAATGGCAGAGAACTTGACTGAGTTAACAAAATATCTTGCCAGCGTTTAGCTTCGGCATTGTCTTCTGGAACAGTTGTTGTAGCAGTAAAAAGTGTTTCTAACCATTTAACATTGGTTAAGTCCCGACCTTTAGGAATTCGACTTGTTAGTTTTTCTGTGAGTCTTTGAATTTGGATTTCTAATTTACGGCGGCGTTTGGCAAATTTTTCTGAGTCTTCTTCTTTATTATTGAGTTTGCAGCCATTTTTCAGCAGATAGCTAATAGCACTACGACTGAGTATCTCGTCAGTTTGTTTGTAAGCGTCAAATAATTTATGAGATAAACTCCTGTCAAGACTGGAAGTGGATGAATTTTTTGATTTCTTTGTCTTTCTTCTTTTAGTGTCAGGAGTATTATAGTCAGATTCTGGTGTAGCTATTGCCAGAATTTCAGCAGCTTTAGTACGAATAGCCTCTAAGCTGCAACCACTAATTTCTACTAATTCAGCATCACTGTTAAGCATTTCTAGCCAGCGTATTTTGCCGTCAAGCTGCTGCTGTAGGCGTTTTTGAATGGTTAACCAGGATTTGTAGATGTAATCCACAACATGAATTGCAGATAAATACAAACGGCTTGGTTGTCCTGCAAAACGAGGGTCAGTTTTTAGAGATTGGCAAAGTTTGTTAACCACAGTTGAGGGCAGTGTGCCATTTTTTCGCCACTTCTCAAAATCTGGATGTTTACTAAGCTTTTGAAGCAGTTCGTTAATTAAGGGTGTGTTTAATTCTGCCATCAACTTCCAGAGTTGTTGGCGGGTAGATTCACTGGTAACTAGACGACACTGAATAGTAATTTGGCTCATGAAATTAGAATAGCACATAAACACATAATGTTATTTAAAAATATGATGTGTTTATGATCAGGCTTCTATAGGATGTATCTTATGGAAGACAAGTTCTACACAAGCACAGAAGCATCAGAAATTACTCATTGCTCTCGCCGCCAGTTACAGTATTGGCGAGAGAAGGGAGTTATAGTACCTACGGTTAACAGTAGTGGCAAAGGTCGTAATGTTTACTACTCTAAAGCTGATCTACTGGCATTAACAGTAATGGAGCAGTTGCTGTCAATTGGTTTAAATTTTGAGGTTTGCCATGCAGCATTGGAAACACTGCGGAAAAAGGAACCTTGGTTATTTGATGAGTCTGTTCCAGAAGAAAAGATGAAGCAGCTAATGTTATTACCGACGCGATCGCCTGAACAACCTTTACAATTGGCAGAGTTCGACAAGCAAGTTGCACTAGAAGCACTTTGTCATGGACAAACTGTGATTCCATTTTGGGGCGATCGCATTCATCAACAATTAAGGGAGAATCTTAAAAGCTTCAGTAGCTAACTTGAGTGAAAGATTTTGAATAATGCAAGGAGCGATCGCTTCCAGCTTACTTTGATTACTGGCTGTGGCGATCGCTCTCATCCTTAGCTAATTGAACTTAAACCGCTAAATTAGCGAAAATTGTACTTTCTTTGCTGATTTAATTAGGCTGTTTTGATGTGTTATATCTTCTTCTCAAGAAAACTGCAAACCCACTAGCCAAAATAGAACTGAGTGTAGTTAAAGGTTCAGGCACTGGTTGAGCATTGGGATTTGTTAACGAAGCATTTGTTAACGACAATATTGATGAGCCAGCAGTGTCATCCACATCAACAATACCAATACCAATGTTGTAGATGCCAGATGTAGCAAATGTATAGCTAAAAGGGGAACTTCCCGTTAGTGGGATAATTGAGTTGCTAATGGTAACAAAGGCGCGATCGCTGGAAACAGTATCATAAGTTAAAAATGAATAATCAAAGCTGAAAACATCCCCTGCCAGGACATTTAAAGCTCTGTTAATCGCAGAACCTTCGGTGGCATCAAGACCAAGATCACCTAGATTGAGAGCTAAAAAAGTTTCTAAGTCACTAATATAAGTAGGGTTACTGCTGGAAACATTGTAGTTGTTAAAATCGTCACTGCCATCAGCCACAGCATTGGTTAGTGTCGCTTGGTTGGGAACTGCAACCACATCACCTGATTTGTCCCAAGTGCTGAAATCAAGACTAACAGCAAGAGAAGGAGAGACAACAGTAAAACCGCTCAAGCTCAAGAAGCCAAAAACCACTGCCTTCTGAATTTTTTGTTTAAGAGCATTTGCATTCAACATAGTAAGACTCCTACAAATTTATGAACAAGTTGTGTGAATGAATATCTGAGTAGCTATTAGTTGGAAAGATTGAATGTGAGTAATCCCTAGCCATTCCATCTCTTACTAGAATGGCTAAGGATAAAGCCCTAAAATACAAAATTGTTGGGGTTATTAAGAGAGCCAGTACCAGCTACGTTCACTGTAATAAATGGTCGGAAGATGTCATTACCTGTGGGGCCATCAGCATCAATTTGTACGTTAAAGCTACTGTTACTACTACCCTGCACGACTCTCACATAGCCTTCAGTTATGGCATTGTTGCCGTTGTAGCCTCCTGCTACTAGGCTATCGAGCAGTTGGGTAAATACAATCTTGTCTTTGCCTACCTCAAAATCTGTAATTGTGTCGCCGCGATCGCGGATGTTAGTGTAAACAAATTCGTCATTACCGCCACCACCGATTAGTGTATCTGCACCTTGTAAACCGATGATGCGATCGCTGTTGTTAGTGCCAATCAAAACATCACGCCTTGGTGTACCAATAATTTCATTGGGCTGATTGGCAGGATTAACAGTAACCGCTACTGTGGCTGTACTCGTACCACCATTGCCATCACTGACTGTGTAATTGAAACTTGCTCCGCCACTAAAATTCAGAGTAGGAGTAAAAACAATATTGCCTTGTTCTATGTTGAATACAACACTACCATTAGTGCCATTGTTAACACCAGTGATGCTCAAAGAATCACCGTCAATATCACTGTCATTTGCTAGTAAGTCGGCAATAGAGAGCGTTAGCGGAGTGTTTTGGTCGGTAGTGGCGGTGTCGTCAGCAGCGATGGGTGCATCGTTGACGTTGATAATTTCTAAGTCAAAGACATCTTCAACGCTTGCGCCAGCATTGTCTGTGGCTGTTAATTTGATGCTCAGAATGCCAACATCACTGTTGGTTGGTGTGCCACTGAATGTCCGTGTGGCGGCATCAAAGTTGAGCCAAGTTGGTAAAGAATTACCATTAACTAAATTTGCTGTGTAGCTTAAACTATCACCTGCGTCTACATCATTGAAAGTGTTGGCATCGAAGGTGAAGTTAAAAATTTCATCTTCTAACACTGTTTGGTCAGAGATCGCATTTTCTACTGTTGGTGCATCATTAACGGGGTTAACGGTGACAGTGAAGATATCATCGATGAATTGTCCGTTAGCTGTACCTCGGATAGTTATTTCTGCCGTGCCTGATTGATTTTCTTGATAATCAAGGATTAGTTGATTATTTACAATAGTTGCAGTGACTAAACTGGTGTTGTTGTTAGTAAATACTGATTTAGCAATCCCATCTCCATCTATATCACTGAAAACGTTGGTTAAGTCAATTACAGTATTGTCTGCATCTTCGTTAACGCTGAGGTCAGCGATCGCATTTTCTACTGTTGGTGGATCATCAACGGGGTTAACGGCAACAGTGAAGATATCATCGATGAATTGTCCGTTAGCTGTGCCTCTGATAGTTATTTCTGCCGTGCCTGATTGATTTTCTTGATAATCAAGGATTAGTTGATTATTTACAATAGTTGCAGCGACTAAGCCTGTGTTGCTGTTAGTAAATACGGATTTAGCAATCGCATCTCCATCTATATCACTGAAAACGTTGGTTAAGTCAATTACAGTATTGTCTGCATCTTCGTTAACACTGAGATCAGCGATCGCATTTTCTACTGTTGGTGGATCATCAACGGGGTTAACGGCAACAGTGAAGATATCATCGATGAATTGTCCGTTAGCTGTGCCTCTGATAGTTATTTCTGCCGTGCCTGATTGATTTTCTTGATAATCAAGGATTAGTTGATTATTTACAATAGTTGCAGCGACTAAGCCTGTGTTGCTGTTAGTAAATACGGATTTAGCAATCGCATCTCCATCTATATCACTGAAAACGTTGGTTAAGTCAATTACAGTATTGTCTGCATCTTCGTTAACACTGAGATCAGCGATCGCATTTTCTACTGTTGGTGCATCATTAACGGGGTTAACGGTGACAGTGAATATATCATCGATGAATTGTCCGTTAGCTGTACCTCGGATAGTTATTTCTGCCGTGCCTGATTGATTTTCTTGATAATCAAGGATTAGTTGATTATTTACAATAGTTGCGGTGACTAAACTGGTGTTGTTGTTGGCAAAAACAGATGTGATAATCGCATCTCCATCTATATCACTGAAGACGTTGGTTAAGTCAATTACCGTATTGTTTGCATCTTCGCTAATACTGAGATCAGCGATCGCATTTTCTACTGTTGGTGGATTATCAACTGGTATTTGTTCATTATCCACAATCGTCACAACAGCTGTACTCTGTTCGCCAATTGTCACACCACCTGTGGGGTTGGTAAGGCTGAGTGTGATGGTTTCTTCACTTTCAAATTGCGTGTCATCAATTATGGGAATCGTGACAATTTTTGAGGTTTCGCCATTAGCAAAGTTAACAGTAATGGGCGTATTGTCGTAGTCATTAGGTTCTGTTGCAGTTCCGTTGCTGGGGATTAAAGTAATGCTAACTTCACCATTATTTCCGCCAGTACGAATGAGGGTGACGGCAGTAATAGGTGTACCATTTTCATTAACACTATAATTAGCGTCACTGAAAGAAATTACCCCTGGTACAGCATCATTATCAATAATTGTTAATGTCGCGGTGTTTTGTGCGCCAATGGTCGCCCCATTAGTAGGATTAATGAGAGTTAAATTAATAGTTTCGTCTGGTTCAAATACTCCATCATTCACAATAGGAATATTCACCGTTCTCGAAGTCTCGCCATTAGCCAAATTAACAGCAATAAAACTGCTGTTATAGTCTTCTGGATTCGTTGCTGTACCATTGCTTAAGCTAACAATTGCACCAACTACACCGTCACTTCCTCCAGTCCGAGTGACAGTGACAGCAACAATTGGTGTGCCATCTTCATTGATGCTGTAGTTTGCTTGAGAGAAGGCTAAAACACCTGGAATCGCGTCATTATCAATAATGGTTAATGTCGCTGTTTGTTGACTACCTAATGTTGCTCCATTTGTGGGATTTGTCAGAGTTAAATTAATCGTTTCGTTGGCTTCAAAAACACCGTCATTAATAATCGGAATTGTGACTAATTTGCTAGTTTCTCCATCTGCAAAATTAACAACGATATTCTGATTGTTGTAATCATCTGGTGCGATCGCTGTACCATTTGTTAAGGCAATGGTGGCACTTACCTCTAAATCACTACCACCAGTACGAGTGACGGTGACAGCAATAACAGGTGTGCCATCTTCATTGACACTGTAGGTAGACCGACTAAAAGCCAGAGTTCCCGGTACGGGTGAATCATTATCAACAATGGTGAGGACGGCTGTATTTTGTTCTCCCAAGGTAACACCAGTACTGGGGTTAGTTAGGGAAAGGTTAATGGTTTCGTTGGGTTCAAAACTACTGTCATCAACAATGGGGATGGTAACAATTTTGCTGCTTTCTCCATCGTTAAAGGTTACGGAGATGGGAGCATTATTGTAATCTGCCGGGGCTGTTGCTGTACCATTGGTTAGGCTCAGGATAACGCTAATTTGACCAACGGTGCTACCAGTGCGGCTGAGGGTAACTTGGGCTGTGCCGTTTTCGTTAACGCTGTAAGTTCCACTGCTAAAAGCGACTTCATTGACTGGGGCAACATATTCAAAGGCACTGGAAGTAAGATTTAATCCGGTAACATTTTGGAAGATGGCAATTAATTCATCCGGTTCGCTACCAGCTTTGTCAACAAAGAGATTAGTATTGCTACCAGAGACTTCTAGGCGATAGTTACTAGCCGAACCCTGTAACTGCACCTTATCTTCGTTGGGGTTAAAGTCGGTGATGGTAGCGAGATCATTGCTGCCGTTAGTGGAAATATTGCGATCATCGTAGTAAATGTTAGCACTATCGCCTAGGATAAAGCGATCGCTCCCCGTCCCTCCGCTTAGGTTGTCTCTTTCACCGATTCCAGGGTTGTTGCTGTTGGCATTAACTCCAATGAGGGTGTCATTTCCCGCTTCACCAAAGAGTTGGTCATTCCCCGCACCACCAATGAGGGTGTCATCTCCACCACCTCCACGCAAATCCGCAGAACTGGAGGCACTGACATTGATGTTATCGTTACCTGCTCCACCTTGGAAATCGAATTGTTCTACTCCTTGTACCGTTGCACCTGTGGAAAATGTGCCAGTCCCATTGTTATCTGTGTAGCTGAGGCTCAAACCTGCATTGCCAGAGGTGAATTCTAGCCTATCCGTCCCTGCACCACCAATATATGTATCGACTTCGATGGTTTCTCTAGTGCCAAAGCGATTACCAAAGTTATCATTACCATCTCCCCCATCCACGATGTCATTGCCTGCACCGCCATAAAGGAAGTCATTGCCTGCATTGCCTACTAGATTGTCATTCCCCGCTTCACCAAAGAGTTGGTCATTCCCCGCACCACCAATGAGGGTGTCATCTCCGCCACCTCCACGCAAATCCGCAGAACTGGAGGCACTGACATTGATGTTATCGTTACCTGCTCCACCTTGGAAATCGAATTGTTCTACTCCTTGTACCGTTGCACCTGTGGAAAATGTGCCAGTCCCATTGTTATCTGTGTAGCTGAGGCTCAAACCTCCATCGCCAGAGGTGAAATTCAGCCTATCTGTCCCTGCACCACCAATGTATGTATCGACTTCAATGGTTTCTCTGGGGCCGAAGCGATTGCCAAGGTTATCATCACCATCTCCCCCATCTAGGGTGTCGTTCCCTGCACCGCCAAAGAGGAAATCATTCCCTGCACCACCGTTTAGGGTGTCATTCCCTGCTTCACCGGAGAGGTTATCATTACCGCCCAAACCCTGAATAAAATCATCTCCGGCTGTTCCTGTTATGTTGTCATTCCCTGCCGTTCCGATAAAATCTTGCTTTTCTATCTCAATAACCTGCCCATCCAAGGTAATTAATTCTTGGTCATTTTCCGTCTTTAGTTGCTGTAGAGTATCTTGAGACAGACTTTCCGTTATATAAAACTTACTCAAACTTATCTATTTAGACTTTTCTAGAAAAGATAACTTGTACTAAATAGAGTTCGATGTTTACTTTCTGCTTCACTCTGGTAATGTCGGCATTATCCAGTCCACAGACTAACACTGTCTAACTGACAGCACTTCGACAGGCTCAGAGTGCCACTTTTGACAAATCAATCTTTGATAAATTGATTGCTGCGTTGAAATCTCTATCACACTCAAATCCACATTTTTCACATTTAAAAACTCTATCACTGAGTGTGAGATTTTCTTTTTTAGTTCCACAATTGGAACAGGTTTTAGAACTTGGATACCATCTATCAACTATTACAAGTTCGGAACTATATAATTCACACTTGTAAGTTAGTTGACGACGAAATTCATAAAACCCCATATCGGAAATAGCTTGTGCTAACTTTCTGTTAGCTAACATTCCAGATACATTTAAATCCTCAATTACTACTTTGCTGTGGTTCTTAGCTAATAGTGTGGTGAGTTTATGTAATGTATCTTTACGGATATTAGCTATCTTCAGATGTAACTTAGCTATTTTTAATTGGGCTTTTCTCCAATTATTTGAATTGATAATTTTATTTCGATTTAACCATTGGAGCCTACTTAATTTAGATTCATATTTTTTGTAAGATTTTGCACCTTCTATTATTTCACCTGTTGATAAAGTAGCTAGGTTTTTTACGCCTAAATCTACTCCAACAATACTATTCACATTATTTTCTTGTTTTTCTATATCCAACCTAAAACTGATAAACCATCGATCAGCTTTACGACTGATAGTTACTGATTTAATTTCTTTCTGAGGCAATCTCTCATAAGTTTTTAGAACTCCTATTTTTGGTACTTGAATTTTATGAGAACCTAAGACTTTTACAGTACCTTCCAAGGTAAAACTATCATGTTTACCTTTCTTTTTGAATTTTGGTACTCCTGATATTTTCTTAAAGTACCTATCCCATGCTGTTTTTAAAGCTCTTAGTGCCTCTTGTGGTGCTGATTTTGAATATTGATAATACCAAGAGTTTTCCGACTTAACTAATGCTACTAACCATTTGTGTAACTCTATAGCTGTAGGAAATTTTATTTTAGAATCAGGATATTGTTTGTTGTGATCAAGTATTTGCTTGGTTAGTGCTAAACCCCAATTCCAAGCATGACGAGCAACACCGCAATGTCCTATCAATTGAGTACGCTGATCATTATTTATGTTTAACTCAGTTTTAAATCCTATCAGCAACTTCTTTTAGTTCCTCGATAATTTTCTTGTTTTTGTGGCTTCTAGAACCGTAAAGTCTTGCTGAAAATACTGTAATTATCTCTAGAACATCTTGAGCTAAATCTTCTTCAAAAGTAGCATCTTCAGTTCGGTTAATAATTACAATTTCAGTACCAAAATGTTCACAAAGACTAAAAATTAATTCACTACCAAATCTTATCAGTCTATCTTTGTGGGTTAAAACAAGACGTTCAACTTTACTATCAACAATTAATCGGATTAATCTTTTCAATCCTTTTTTACTGTAGTTTAAACCTGAGCCTAAATCTTCTATGATTTCAAATTGCCAACCATTTTGATAACAAAATAATTCAACGACTTGTTTTTGTCTTTCTAGGTCTTCTTTCTGGTCATGACTAGAAACTCGACAATAACCAATTGTGTAAGACAAATCGGGTTTAATTCCTAGCAATTGAGCTAAATCATATCTTCTATGACCACTAGCTGTTCTCTCAGGAATTAATTTACCTTCAGATTCCCACCTTCTAAGCGTGGAAACACTTACACCTTTTAATTTTGCTGCTTCCGATATTGACAATTTACTCATATAAACACTATAGCCTAGATTTTAGGTAGATATGAGTAAAATTAGATAGAAAATTTTACTCAGTTATTAGCCCCCTGCACCAATGCCGAGAAAATCGCCCCCTCATCTCCAGCACTATCACTGTTATTCAAAACACTATCAACTCGATGCCCAATTTCCTCTAACAGCAACCCAACAAAATTCTGTGGATTCGCCTGATTTACCTGCAAAAACTCCCAAGACAGATAAATTCGGTTAGTAAATGCGCCATAAGCCCCATTTGCACCATTGATATCTGCTGCATTGCGAATGGCTATCGTGGGAACAATACTCAAATCTCCTGCCAACCATGCTGTTCTTAAAGAGTCAGTATCTGCCGTATCTCCAAAAGCTACTGCGATTTTTTGAGCAAATTCTGGTTCACCAGCAAAAGCCTGTAATCTTTCTTGCACCAGAATCAGAGCTTGTTCTAAAGCTACTAATGTAGTTGTGTCAACACTCAAGGGAGATTCGACAACTAGATTGTTATGAAGGATGTAAGTATTATTCATAATCCGTAATTCCTAAATTTAAACAGCCAAAGTTAATCAAGAATTCTGAGATGATTGCTCATCTGCTTGCACAGTTTCGATATATTGTCAAAAGGTTGGATTTAGTACGGCGATCGCAATACCCAACACCTCAACTTTCTTTGCCTTTGAATCTTGAAAGTCAACAAATATGATGTTATTAACCTTATGTAGATTAACTAGCTTTTTTAAGTTGAAATAGCCAATTAATCCACTGAATAGGGAACTCAAAATCTACAGACAAAAATACAATTAGACGCATAAAATCACGGTCATTTTGTTAATGACCGTTCCAAACGTACTTATAAAATAGGTAAAGCTCACTTCAGCAAACAATATCATTGTTTTTAAATCCAACCTAGTATTTTTACGTAAACTTTATATCTTTTATAAAGGAAAAATTTAAGTATTTTTTATCCAACCAACAAATAATAATTGCAGCTTTTACAGTATTTATCCTAGAAAATGCCAGCAATTAGGCAGTTGCTACTTATAACTTTCACAATTAAATAGGCTAACTTGTGGTAATGTATACATTCTTTGGGATACACCAACACTCTCTATTAGCTTGTGAAGCGATGCCTAAGCATTCTCCTAACTTAGATGCGATCGCCAATGTTAGAGTTTAGGCGATCGCACTCTCCCAACTTTTGAAAACTTATCAAGATGCGATCGCCTCTTCAACCAATTACAAATTATTTCGGCGTAATAGTCCCGTCATTCTGAGCTTGTTTAATCGCTCGTTTCAAAATTAACACCGCCATTTGAGACAAAGAACGCTCCTCTGCATCAGCCAATTGTTGCAGGGCTTCTTTATCTTCTTCTTCCATATAAATAGTTACAGTTACTTTTGCCATATCATTATCATCAGCAATTTTACTTGTTTTTATGTTAAATACATTAAAAAACACTAATTAACATAAAAACACTTCATTTTAGCGTATAATTACTTATAAGTCAAAAGCCAGCCATCAACTTTCTCAGGGCGGATGCTGGCTTTTGGCCCCCATATCACAGGAGACATATACAATGTTAAAGCCTGTTAGCTATAAAACAGATCAACACCGAGCTTATCAACAAGCTTTAGATGATTTCGGCATTACAGAATTACTAGCCAACCTCAAAAACTACTCTGACGCAGACTTTGATAGCACCTGGATGCAACTCCAGCAGCAAGAAATAGAAACTCTAGCGGCAATTCTGATTTCTGCGTTAACTGAGAGTATTGATGGTAAATTGATTGCCGCTTATCTCCATCTCATCCGGCACAATCACCAAGATATAGCCCCAGGTTTGATTAACCTCAAATACCCAGACGCATCTATTGAGCTTCCCACTAACTTTCCTGAAGTAGCCAAAACACCCAGATTTTTATATGGCGATCGCTTGCATTGGCTCTCAACTGAAAGCGATACTGACTGGGGTATTGTCATTGGTCGATTTTATAGCTTTGCAAGCGATCGCTGCTGCTGGAGTTGGTGCTACCTGATCTGGTTGAGTAAAGATAGCCCCAGTGCAGCTTGGATATCTGCGGATATTGCTTGGGAGGAAGATTTAGAACCAATCAGTGAGGAAACAGAGTTATGAATCCTCACCCACTCAAGCAGCGAGAGCAAGATTTGATGCAGTTCTACAGTTATTGCCAGTTGGGTATGACTCCCAAGCAGTTTTACACCAAGTGGCAAGTGAATTACGAAGAAATGGCGCAGATTTGCTCTCGCTCCCTGTCCACCGTGCGACGCTGGTTTGCCAGAGGTAAAAACTACCGCCGCCCCATGCCAGCCGATTTACGCCACCTTGCACTGATGAACTTTCTACTGGAACACTTTGAAGAGATTCCCGAAGAACTTTTGAAGAACCTGTGTTTCCCAGACGAAAGTGAGTAGAAATTGCATCTAATTGCAATATCAAAATGATATTTCTTGCCAGCCTATATCTCAGTAGGCTGGCTTTTATGCTTTTTCTTTTGACTTTTATGACATATCTTGAAAGGCTCAATCCTTGGTGTATAGTCCGGCTTTTACCTAATATGCAAAACCAGATTGTCGCTCGTTTTCGTCGCCGCAGCGATGCCGAAGCTCATTTACAAGTTTTGCGCCGACTTATTCCTAGTGCCAAGTTTACAATCATTTTCGATGTGGGGTTAGAACAAAAAGACTTGACGGCTTTAAAGTAAGTAGCGATGCCTGGGTTGTAATACGCCAAAGTAAAATGAAATTATCCTCCACTTAAGCCTCATCATGGTTGCCCCAGAACTTGAACAACAACTCCTTCAGCTTTCACCTGACGATAAACTTTATATTATTCAAATCCTGGCACAAAGCCTGACTACACACAATCACAACATCCATTTACTAAAAACCCTTATCGAGTCTCTACAACCAGCAATTCCAGCCGAAATTGCTGAATATCCCCGTCCTCAATTCTATGGATGTATCCAAGATGAAACATTCTTCCGCCATCCCCAAGGACAACAACCAGAACGCGAACCAATCCTGTGAAATTCCTGCTCGATACTAACACCTGCATTATCTATATGCGGGGTAAAAATTCTACTTTGAAACAGAAATTAGAATCTACTGCCACTAAAGATATTGCTGTTTGCTCAATAGTCAAAGCAGAACTATTTTATGGTGCAATGAAAAGTGCTAACCCACAACGGAATCTTACTTTACAACTGCAATTTTTAGCTCAATTTATATCACTACCCTTTGACGATTTAGCAGCAACAACATTTGGTACAATTCGCTCTCAACTAGAAGCTGTAGGTACTCCCATTGGAGCGTATGATTTACAAATTGCAGCGATCGCACTGACAAATAACTTAACCCTCATTACCCATAACACTAGAGAATTTCAACGCATTCATAATTTGTTGATTGAGGATTGGGAGATATAGCGATAAGCCTAATGGCATAGCTTCGCTTACCGCCTAAATCACCATTGCGTAGGCGTAGCCAGCCGCAGCGATCGCTTTGTTACAGTTGCGGTTTTTAATTGCAATAGCTACCATTGGTGACAAGTTAAGGAAAAGGAGAAATTGTCAAGTGTGGTATTTGCAGTGGTCAAAAATCGTGTAAAACTCAATCTAGACAAGTAATTGAGCGATTGATAACAGCCATG
>NZ_JACJQW010000041.1:0-58525 GCF_014696905.1 Nostoc sp. FACHB-190 | reverse complement strand
GATCGCTCTCAATATACTCCGCCGAAATGGTCATACTTCCATCACAATTGCTCAAAGATTTCTCTCTCATGATATTGACAAACTTCTTGCTCTTGTGGAATGAAACAGCCCTGGGAGTGTGGGGGGTGTGGGGAGTGTGGGGGGAAAGATTTTTTCACCATCCTCCCACACTTCCCACCCCTCCCACACCCCTGGATTTCTCTCTTGTGAGAAATCCAGGAATAGAGTATTTCCTTTCCCCAGAGATTCTTTTACTCAACCCGCCCTTACCTACAAAGATAATTGCCAAAATCAATCTAGATTATCATACGCTTTCATATATAGGATTGATATTTGATTTGGGAAAAAATCAGTACACTCAGATCAGTCTTATTTCCTACTCCCGACTCCCCATTCCCTACCTACACAAATAAATTCAGAAATCAAACCGGATTCCTATACGTACGTAATACTTCAAAAAGTCTTTAATTTTCTTGTCTGTTATTTTTGGTAAAAACTACTATAATTGAATCCACTAGATAAAATACTTGCAACCATAAGCAACCCCTAACTGTGTTTACAACTGCATTTGCACCAAAAAACCAAACCCAATCAGGTGAACTACCACGAGATTTATTTGCTGCTATTGAGGATTTAAAAAAAGAACTCAATGCGGTAATCTTGGCGCATTACTATCAAGAACCAGATATTCAAGATATTGCAGATTTTATTGGTGATTCGTTACAACTGGCGAAAGCCGCAGCTCAGACCAATGCAGATGTAATTGTCTTTGCTGGCGTACACTTTATGGCAGAAACAGCCAAAATTCTCAATCCTGATAAGTTAGTACTGTTACCTGATTTAACGGCTGGTTGTTCTTTAGCAGATAGTTGTCCACCAAAGGAATTTGCGGCGTTTAAAGCAGCTTATCCTGATCATTTGGTGGTTTCGTATATTAACTGCTCTGCTGACATTAAGGCAATGAGCGATATTATTTGTACTAGTTCTAATGCTGTCAAAATTGTGCAGCAGATACCCAAAGACCAGCCAATTATTTTTGCTCCAGACCGGAATTTAGGGCGCTATGTAATGGAACAAACTGGCAGAGATTTGGTACTGTGGCAAGGTAGCTGTGTTGTCCATGAAACCTTTTCCGAAAAGAAAATCGTCCAGTTAAAAATAGCACATCCCCAAGCGGAGGCGATCGCGCACCCAGAATGTGAAACTAGCGTTTTGCGCCACGCTAATTATATTGGTTCGACGGCAGCTTTACTCAAATATTGTCAGACCAGCCCTGCCCAAGAATTTATTGTGGCGACAGAACCAGGAATTATTCACCAAATGCAAAAATTTGCGCCAGATAAGCATTTTATTCCTGCGCCACCGACAAATAATTGTAACTGTAATGAGTGTCCGTTTATGCGACTCAATACATTAGAAAAATTGTATTTAGCGATGAAAAATCGCACTCCTGAAATTACAATGTCTGAAGATATTAGAGTGGCGGCGCTGCGTCCCATGCAACGGATGTTAGAAATGAGTGTTTAAAAGTGCTGCTGTCACAAACTTGGAATATTTGAGAGCAACAAGATACCCGACTTCTTCAAGAAGTCGGGTATCTGAACAAGCTTTGATCACACTATTTAACTGGAAAGAAATGCTGTTTAATTACATCTAGCTGTGAACAATTCCAATAATCAATGTGAGAAATAATCAAATCATCAGAGTTAAGTTTTAATTCGCTCCAGCCAGTGATAGAAATGCGGGGTTTCCAAGGTAAGGGACTATTCCAACTCAGTGTCCACTCAGTTTTGATGGTGTCTCCCAAACGTTGAATACTATGTAAATCCATTTTGAGATTTAAAAAGAAAGTCTGGATAAATTTAATCATCCACTGATAAAGTTTAATTCCTCGAAATTTGAAAACCGCATCTTGAAAATAAACATCTTCTGCGTAAATTGAATATGTTTGATTTTCAGGAAATCTTTGATAATCTTCTTTGAGAATTTCGATAATATCCATGAATAAAAATAGGGAGTAGGAAGTAGGGAGTAGGGAGTAGGGGGTAGGGGGTAGGGACTAAGAATTAGGGATTAGTATTTTTTCTCAGCACTCAGCACTCAGCACTCAGCACTCAGCACTCAGCACTCAGCACTCAGCACTCAGCACTTTGCTATATTTCATTCCACAGGCGTTCTAGTTGATATTGCCAAGTTGCTAATACTTGTTCTCTATCGTTAGCAGATTGGTTAATTTCACCCATTAAGCCTTCTGCATAAAATCTGTCTAAGTTTTGCATTGTGGCTTGTAGAGATTGTCCTTGCTGTTTTGCGCCTTGGATAATTTTGCGGAGGCGGTTTTCAATAAATCGATTGAAGACAT
Source organism: Nostoc sp. FACHB-190 (assembly GCF_014696905.1). Taxonomy (NCBI): domain Bacteria; kingdom Bacillati; phylum Cyanobacteriota; class Cyanophyceae; order Nostocales; family Nostocaceae; genus Nostoc; species Nostoc sp. FACHB-190. The sequence goes on along the minus strand of NZ_JACJQW010000041.1, from coordinate 56,163 downwards.
CATTTAAACCAGCTTTATGAAGAGAAAGCAGTCTAGAAATAGCATTGGCAAAATCCGCACTCACTAATGTACCCATATTATGGTGATAGACTCCCCAAACTACTCCGTCATAGATGGCGTAGCGGGTTTCCTGAGTTTCATCAAAGTTGGCTTCTAAAAATTGGGTTAAAAATGTTTCCGCTTCTTGTAACGGTACAATCGGCAATAGCACTCGCAGCCAAGTTTGGTCTTCTGACAGCAGCACTAACAGCCGAAAACTAGGTGAGTCTACTTGCCAAGATCCAGGTGCGATCGCAGCTATACTTTCTGTACCAAAGAATTCTGTTAGTGTTACCGCAATTTCGTCAGGTGTCATAGTCTAAATTTGAGCTTTACCATCTAGGGTAACGCTTTCAAGGCACATAGGTTATCTGTGAAATTTGGGTGTCAGGGTGTGGGGGTGTTCTTTTAACTCAGCACTTTCAACTCAGCACTCTTCATAAAACTGTGCGCTGTAACTCTGGGAAAACTTTGGCTACTTTACTCAGCACGTAATCACCGTAGGTTCCTTGAAAGTTATGCACACTGGCTTTATCCCAACGTTCTTGAGAATCTTCTTGGACGACGTGATTTAATTCAATTGGTTTGACTTCTACATCAAAGTTGGGATCGAAGAAGAACGGAAAGGATAGGCGATCGCGTCCACTAAAATTTTGTACCCGATGGGGTGTAGATTTGTATAATCCGCCTGTCATGCGATCGAGCATATCGCCGATGTTACAGACAAAGGAGTTCGGTACAGGTGGCGCATCAATCCAGCGTGATTTTGATTTGATTTGCAAACCACCTAAATTGTCTTGTTTGAGAATAGTTAATACGCCGTAATCTGTATGTTCACCGACTCCCCAACGAATTTCGTCGTTGCTTGATAACTGGTCAGGCGGGTAGTTAAAGATGCGAAATAATATTAAGGGGTCGCTGGTGTAGCGATCGCTAAAGTAAGATGCTTCTAATCCCAAGCTTAAGGCAATACCTGTCATTAAAATATGTCCCAGCTTGGTCATTACTGACATATACTCTAGTACTGTCTCACGAAATAGTGGCAGATTAGGCGGAAACAAATTTGCACCGTGCATAGGTGTACCAGCTTTTACCTGCGGGTGTGATGAAGTTAATTCCGCACCAAAATAAATCCCCTCTTTTAAATCTGGCTTTCCTGATGTGAGTTCGTCACCCACAGGAAAGTAACCCCGCCATGCTTTTCCACCTAACGCCATAGGGATTTGCATTTTGGTGGCTAAATCTTGGGCAAAAAATTCACGGCTACAATCTTCTAGGCGCTGCTGCAAGTCTATATCTACACCATGCCCAATAATATAGAAAAATCCATATTCCCGACAGGCTTGACCAATTTTTGTTGCTGTCAGGTGGCGATCGCTACTTTCTGTGACTAAGGCACTGATATCTATAATCGGAATTTGGTATTGTGTGATTGCCATAGTTTGATTTTTTAGGTAATATTTAACACATCAATTTTTGATATATCTCATCACCTTTCTTAACTTAGTGAGTTATTGATAAAAATAATTAACCGCAGATAGATTTATCCTTCAGTCAACATAGTAAAATTTTCTCTCAATGCCAGATAACTTGTAGTTAATCTCTGCTAAATAACTGTGCAGAAATTCTTAACCTAAATTTGTACTAATTTTAACTGGTTCTTTGCTCATACTGTCTGTCTTCATAAGAAGATTATGGGGTAACAATACTAAAATACACTAAATCTATCAAGTTTTAGATGTATCGGCTAATTTCTTTCTGACAGAAGAAAAAAGGAGTCATTAATGTGATTGATTAAACTGACAATCGCACATCAATAAAACTTTTAAATATTACGGTAATGTCACCCGAAAAATTGACAAGATGCGACGCTGCATCAACTGTCTTTTTGGGATTTTTTTGTGTGGATTTGTTTAATTGAACGTGAGGAGTACAAATGCTTGAGGCTATCGTTGTTGCTTGGCTGTTATTATTTTTTGGTGATTTTTTATCTACATTCGTGTATCACATACCTGAGCATGTTTTTGGTAGCCTCCACTTAAGAACACATCATTCTTGGAAGAAGGACTTTCGCCACTATGCCATATTAACGGCAAATCTTCAGGTACTTTTAGATGGAATTTTGGGAGCTTTGCCTTATATAATTATGGCATTTATTTTCTGGTCTTTCTCTCCCATTGGTGTGATTTTAGGATTGCTATTAGGTCAGTTTCATGTATGGTGGAGACACGTTAGTGTTTTGGGTTGGCAAACTCCAAAGGTCATCAATATTTTGTGTCAATTTCTATTCATTACAACTCCCGAAAGACACTGGCTACATCATAATAAAACGAACCTGGGCTTTGGTGATATTTTCACTTTCTTTGAGCAACCTGCACAAGTTTGGCTGCGGTGGTTGCGTCTTTTGAGAGTACGTCTGCGTTATATCAATTTTGGATTTTAGATTTTGGATTTTGGATTGGTAGTGATCTATTTGTCGTAATCATCTTTACGCATGGGCATAACCTTTGTGTATAAGTCCTAAATCTGACTGCTGAATTTTCTTGAGATATGAAAAGCCTCCCACATTGGGAGGCTAAAATTTTAGCGGAGACAGTTTTTAAGCTAGACAAACACAACAGCGATCGCACCACCAAAGGCAGCGAAAATTGCAGAAACGACGGCTGTAGCAAATAACCACCAAGCGGCTGTGGCTGCGGCTTTGCGGGTTTCTTCGGCTTGCTTTTGGGCTTGACGTTTGACTTCTTCTAAACGGCGTTGTGCTTCTTGTTGGATGCGTTCTGCACGTTGTAAGACTGTGTTCCGAGCGCGTTCTACTTGGTCAATAATGCGGTTAGCATCTTCCTCAGAGATATCTTCGCGGGAACTCATGATGGCGACTAGGGTATCACGGTTGAAGGCAGATAGGCGATCGCGCAAGGCATCAAATCCAGCTTGGGGATCGTCAAATAACTGGCGGACATCCCGCTTAACGCCATCATAATTAAGTTCTGGGCGATCTAAAGAATTGAGATAGTTACGGATACGGTCAAAAATATTATCTACAACATCTTGTATCCGGCGTTGAATACTCCGTATTTGTTCGACAAATTGATCCCGGACGGAAATCATATTGTCGGCAATTCTGGCGGCTTCTTCATCACTCATATCTTCCCGAATTTTCAGTAAAGCGATGATGGTAGAACGGTCAAAATGCGCCAAGCGATCGCTCAAACTTTCTACCCCGACCCGTGGATCATGCAACAATAATTGCAAGTCACGTTTAATACCTTCAGGGTTGAGTTCTTCTTTACCTGTTTGCCGCAAATATTCTTCGAGATAAGCTTTGAATGTATCCATTCTTTGCTGGGTACGAGTAGCAAAACGGCGGGGCGCACGCGCAATATTGCGGATTGATGTTTGCATCGAGTCAATTATTTGGTTGACTTGTTCTTCACTCAAGTCTCGTCGTTGACTCAATAATTTCACTAAGGTATCTCGGTCTAATTGCGATAACCGTCGCCGCAGGGCGATCGCACCTTCTCTAGGATTGGCAAACAAGCGATCTAAATCTCGTTGAATCCCTTCGGGGTTGAGTTCTGCTTTGCCAGTGTTCCGCAGATAATCTGTAATTGTCGTCATGACAGAATCATATTGTTCTTTGGCTTTGTCAGCGACGGCTTGCGGTGCGTGGCGAATACTGTGCCAAGAATCTTCCACAGTATGAATAATGTTATGAACTTGGTCTTCGCTCAAATCTTGGCGCTGACTCAATAACTGTACCAAGGTATCGCGGTCAAAACGAGACAACCGAGTGCGAATGGCAATCATCCCGGCTTGGGGGTCTTCTAATAATCGCTTCAGGTCGGCGCGAATTGCATCAGGGTTTAACTCTGCTTTGCCTGTGTTCCGCAGATATGATTCTACATTCAACCACAGGGTTTCTGCTTGATATTTTGCCTGTTCTGCTATACCTTGGGCTGCAATTAAAACGCGATCGCGTTGTCTTTCCAATTCATCTAAAATTGGTTCAACTTCATATACTTGCACATCGTTGCGTTCCAGCAGAATTTGTCGCATTTCTGCCCGGTCAATTACTGCCAAACGGCGTGAAAGTGTTTCATAATCTGCATCAGAGTCTGACAACAAAGACTGAAAATCCCGTTCAATACCTTCCGCCGTCAAATCTGATTTTGGTGTGACTAACAGATAACTTTCAACTCGCCGTTGTAAATCTTGGGCAATTTCTCGTTCTTCTTCGGCTGTAACAGTGACTAATACTGATTGACGCACAACTTCTAGATGGTCGGCGATGCGTTGAATTTCAACTTGGGTGAGTAGACCTCTATCTTGCAGAATCTTGACGAAATCATTACGAGACAGGCGGTCTAATTCTCTTTTAATAATGCCAGGGTCGGCGGCTGGGTCATAAATAACATCGCGGAATTCTTGGGCGATTCTTTCTTGGCTGAGTTGCCAAGCATAAGTGTTATGCAGATAATTTTCGATGTCAACGCGAATTGGGCTGTAAGGTTGGGAAGGTACGGGAAGACCTAGTTTATCAGCTTGTTCTGTGGCTTTATCTTTGGCTGTGGTTAGGGACTGTAAAATCTTTTCCACATCAATATCTGATAAATCAGTGCGTCCCAAAACAATCCCAGTCAAAGCCGTTAGACCTTGCTGGACTGTCTGCTGAATCAGTCCCGGTGCGGCTTTTTGGTCGGCTGGTTTAGCTGAACGGCTTTCAGTAATTAACTGTTCTAGTTTGGCGTTGAGTTCGTCGGTTCTGGTTTGTCCTGGTGGTAAAGATTTGAGATAGTCAACTAATTCCCCTAAACGATCTGGAACAGGTGGCTGTTGCCCTACTACTTGCTGCCAAACATTGTAAAGTGTATCTGCAATGCGGTTAACGTCGCGTTTAGAAAGGTCGGTGCGACTGCTGACTAAATCGATAAATTTTTCGCGGTCAATCTGGCGTAAATCGGGGCTACCGGCGATTGCTTTTAATTGTGGATCATTAAGTAATTTTTCAAATTCGCCCCGGATTTGGGAGATATCCAACTCAGGCGGACGCAGCTTTTCTAGGTAATCTTCAACATTTTCTCGAATGCTAATCGGGTCAATTGCACTACCTAATTCTCGACGTACAGCAGCTGCGGCGGCTTCGGCGGTGGCTACCACTTGCTGATTGACGGCTTTCGTACCCAAGGCGGCGGTAGCAGTACCCATAATCGCCTGAAAACCAGAGGTAGCAGTATTCACCACTGAACCAATTAAGGAACCCACAGTAGTAGAACTAACCCACACTAGTAATAAGAAGTATGCACCCCAAATCACTAACCCCAAAATCGCCCCTAATCTGGGGTCAAAAATCACTAAGCTTAATTTTACGGCTAGGAAACTGGCAATTAATAAGGCGATGGTAACAGTGACTAATGTCCAAATCCCTACAGCCGTCCCAATTTTGCGAATTGTGCCGCCAAAACTACCTGCTTCCCCATGATGAGAATCCGCATCTGAGGAATGTCCCAAGTAGGAAATACCAGCAGCAACGGAGAGATTAGTTAGCACTAATTGAAAAGCAAAAGCTAAAATCACCCCGGAAATTAAGGCGACAAAAAAGCGCGGCCCGGAGGTCAGCACCGATGCTTGCGCTGGCGTGACGTTGGAGGGATCTACAGAAATTTGTGCTACCCATAACAATGGTTTGTAGAGTCCCAACATAATGCCTGTACTTTGAATCATTGTATTTCCTTATTTTTTAATGTTTAACTTTGGAGAGATATCAGAATCATCTGAGCAGCAATTATGCAATTAATATCTGTTAACAATCGCTATACCTAACTCTTGTAAATCTCAGAATCGGGCAATTTAGGCGATTCCAGCATCCATCTGAAGTTTGAATAATATATCTAGCGTCGGGTAGAAGTTTGATGAATCGAAAGATTTAATTTTGGGGAGATTGCTGAAATTATCACAGGAAAATGCCTATGATTATAAATATTGTGGCGATTAATTTCCATTAATTAATATTGTCTAAATCCTCTGATTTCATCTTAAAATATCCAAGATTTAGCTAATAGCAATTTACATTTATTTATAAATATGCTTTTTAGCACCTCTAAAGAAAGAGATGTTAACAGTTTTTGGCTGTTTGTATCTTCCAGAAGAGGTGGCTAGAGTTTGTACCTCTAGACGGAAAGCAGGCTGGTGGTAAATAGCTAACGTGAAGTTAAGTAACAAATCAATTTGGACTCAACAAATGGAACCTCGCTCCTCGACGAATTTACCACCAGTCGCTACAGAGTATAACGGCATAGACCGCAATGCGTTTATTTTTGGCTGGACTCCCCAAGCTGAACTCTGGAATGGTCGCTTGGCTGCGATTGGTTTTGTGGCTTATTTACTTTGGGATTTAGCAGGTTATAGCGTTCTGCGCGATGTCTTACATCTAATAGGTCGCTAAATAGGACTTACTTACGCATCAAAACGAAAAATCAAGGGTTGTGGCGAGGGTGTAGGGGTGGGAGGATGGTAAAGAAATCTTTCCCCCCTCTCTTCCCACACTTCCCACACTCCCCACACTCCCCTCTCTTCCTACACTCCCCACACCCCCTAACCATGCGTGAGAAATTCGGGATAGGGGTGTACTGATTCAAAATCCTTACACCCAATCTCCACAGATAATCTTTGTGCGTAAGTCCTGACTAAAGAAAAATTTGCCAATACTAACTTAATTTTGGAGAACAATCATGGAAACTCGTCCCTCTACAGATTTACCAGGAGTTGCTAATGCTTATAATGGACGCGATCGCAATGAATTTTTGTTTGGTTGGACTCCCCAAGCCGAACTCTGGAATGGCCGTTTAGCAGCAATTGGTTTTGTGGCTTATTTACTCTGGGACTTAGCCGGCTATAGCGTAGTTCGTGATGTCCTGCATTTGATTGGTTACTAATATATGGGAGTAGGGAATAGGGAGTAGGGAGTAAGGGTGTATGTATCTAAAACCCTTACTCCCAATCTCCTTAGTCCTGGTAATGAGTAATTACTCATTACTCATTTCCTAATGGTCTGGGAAGGCGGAACCAAAAACGGGAACCGCCTTCGGGACGAGGTAAATAACCAATATTTCCACCCCAACGTTCAATCGTCATTCGACAAAAATAAAGACCGATTCCTCCTCTACCTGCGCGATTTTGACCTTGGGAAAACTTTTGAAATAAATTATTGCTCATTTCTGGTGATACACCTTCACCTTCATCATCAATAGTGAAGAGTACATATCCTACTTCTGCTTGCAAATTAATAGTTACTGTTGAGTCTTCTGGACTGTGGCGATAAGCATTTTCCACCAGATTTGTAATAACTCTGTCTAGGCGTGATTGTTCGCCGACAACTTTCCAATCGGCTGTGCTGTCAACATTAGCTGCAAGCTGTAACTGTTGGTTAGTCAGTGCAAAGGTAGCTTTAAATAGTTCGATAGTTTCTTCTACAGCCCTAAGAATATCAGGCGCAGTGTCAATATCTACGATAAAACTTTCTAGCGATCGCACCTCATCCGAAAAAGCATCTAAAATATTTCTAATTAACATTTCTTGCTTAATCGATTGCTTACGAGCGATTTCTAAATTTTCCTTACCTTTATCTGTTAAATTTTCAAACTCTAGCAAGGCTAAACAGCAATTAATGGCGTTGAGTTGCCCTGCTATATCATGAATAATACAATTAACTAAGACTTCTTTTCTCTGATTGTCTTTTAATAATTGTTGATAATTTAATTGTTGTTCTCGACCTGCTTGAATTAGGTGCTGTTTATATTTAAATTTATCTTCTGCTAATTCAATTAATAAAATTTTACTTTCATTTACACACAAAGCATAAGCTTCTAACTGCTCTTCATAGCCATTTAAATTTTTTTGACTCCAAAGACCAGAATTAAGCTTACCAATCTTATTTTCGCTCCAAAAATCTTCGGCATCAAACAAAAAATTTTCTAAAAATGCAAATTCCTCTTGCGGAATTAACATATCCATGCCAAATCTTAATTGCTGGCTACAAAAACGCTGTAACCATGTAGGTGGTTGAGCCGTAACTCTAAATAAGCCAATATCAATTCTTTCTAAGACTAAAATATTTAAGCCTAAGAATAAGTCAGATAATATAGTTGTAGTCATATCATAAAAATATCTAGCAATCCAACTTGATAACTGAACATCATTGCGTAGGCAGGTAATAGGAAAAAGAGATTATAAATATACCTTGTTTTTTCCCAAATCAAATATGAGTTTTATAGATAATATAGTTTTTATTCTTAGGGAACCTTCAGCAAGCTCAGTGCATCGCTGGGTGATTAATATTGGTGGAAAATTTCGTGCTTCATGGGTGAAATCAAAATAAAACTTTTTTCTTCATTTAAACTCCATCCTTTATGGGTGGAGCATTCTGAATTCTGAATTCTGTCTTCTGACTCCTGTTTATTAATTATTCTGAATTTTGACTGCTGATTCCTAAATCCTTCCTTATTAATCTATCAGATTGTTCTTGTGCTAGGCTGGAGTAGTTGGCTTCTTGCTGCATAGCTGAGAGATGCTTTTCATCTAACATACTATTCAATAGTAATACCCAATCACCTTCCTCGGAGGGAAAAATATGGACATCCGCACAGATACTCGCTGCGATTTTGATGAAGGGGAGAAATAACGGAGAGTCATCTATAGGTAGTAAACCTTCGAGAAAAAAAATTTGTTCACATACCGATATTCCTTGACTGAGATTTGTAATGCCATACTCACCGAGTTTTCCCCCCCAGGCTTCCAGTCCACCGTCCTTGTTGACTAAGAGATAAGCAAGCGATCGCTCTTCGATGATAAAATTGAGAATATATAAAACTACAGCCTTGGGGATGTCTGCCATTTATCGATTGATGATTTGATGAGCAAGTGTTTGAAAGACTTCTTCCACACCCTGTCCTGTTTTAGCACTGGTTTTAATTACATTCCAGCCTTTGCTGAGAATACTATCTAACTCCTGGGGTTCAATTTCCCATTCCTCTGTCATATCCCATTTGTTAAAGACTAAAATAAACGGTACTTGACCAATACTTTCTTCTACTTTAGTTTGCAACTCAAAAGCTTTATCGAGAGTGCTACGCCTTGTACCATCTACAACTAAAATATAACCAGATGAACCTCTTAGGTAAGACATTCTAACTTTCTGAAACTCGTCTTCACCGTAAAGATCCCAAAGAATTAAATTAACATTGTTGCCTTGCAGACTGAGAGTTTTTTTATCAATTTTGACACCGACAGTTGTATAATACCTATCAGAAAAAATACTGTAGATAAACCTGGAAACTAAACTGGTTTTACCAGTAGCAAATGCACCTACCATACAGATTTTTTTTTGCAGCATGATTTATTTACTTTTGTCAGTGATGAATACTTGAAAAGACACTCTCCGATTCAGTTTTCTGGCATCTAAATTTAATTCTGGTTGATAAGGTAGTGTAGAACCTAAAGCAGCAAGTTTAAATTTATTGGTATGAATTTTCGGCAGATTTAAAGCCGTAAAAATTTTATTCGCCCGTATTTGACTGAGGAGGAAATTTTGTCCTTCTGTACCAGTAGTATCAGTGTGACCACGAATTAAAACTTGTACGTCCTGATTTAAGGATTGAGCTACTTTGAAAAGGGTAGAAAAATTTGTCCGTAACTTGGGGATTTTTTGATTTTCTCCAGGAATGAACTCATCTTTGCCTTCGACAAATAAAAATGTCGTGGATTCAATTTGATTTTTAGCCGCTTCTAATTCTTTGAGTTCATTTGCTAATAGGTTTTTAGTTTGAAATTGTGTGATTCCAGGAATAAAGCGCCAGAGTTTCTGAGCTTCTGTAATCCATTTTTGTGGTGCGTAGCCACTAGCTACAAGAATGCCAGAATCATTCACTTGTAGTTTTGTGGTGGCTGGTGGTTGCAGTAATTCTGTGGCTCTTTTAGTGATAATTTCTGGTTCTAATGATATGTAAGATTGCCATTTAGCTATAACTTTATCTGGCTGCAAATTGGTTGATTGAATCAGGGTGTTGGGATCTACAGCCACAGGATCACGCATTCCTGAAATAAAGTGTTTCCCGTTGTAATATCGAGTGTTCAGCACCACAATTCCCGGTTGGGAGTTTAGTTTATGGAGATAAGTTTGCCAACGGATATTTTCTCTCACAGCAAAAAAGCCCCAACTTCCAGCTGCGATCGCCATTAAACCAAAGAAAGTCCAAGCATAGATATAATTTTGCCGAGCCGGAGTTTTATACTGTGCTGTTAAGCAGCTTTCTAAATAAGGTTCACTAGCTTGAAATGGTTCGGTTTCGCCTGTAAAACTCTGGAGTTCTGTTCCGAGTTTAAGGTGTAATTTTTCAATTGCTGCTTGAAAAACGACGCGTAATTCTTGCGGTGGTTTACCGCGAATTATCCCCGCGATAATTGCTTGTGGCCCTGCTTCCACCCAAATTGTGAGTTCGCCAAAGCGCAGACTTCTTAATGTATCTTCTTGCTGTACTTTAAAGGAATCTTTGACAAAATCTTGAATTGCTGTCAACATCGCCGCGACTAAATCGGGATCTTGAACGGCTACTTGTTGTAACCTGACATGATGCAGCAATAAACTAGTGTGTCTGTGAATCAAAAATATTTGCTCAACGCGGTAAATTAAAGTCCGCAGCAGGACAATTTCTGCAAAGGATTTTCCGGTGCGTCTGGCTTCTAACCTCCACTGAAAACTTTGTACCGACAGGCTATTTTCTAAGGCTTGATTCAGCGATTGCATCATTTCGTCTAAGACGTTAGCGATCGCTTTACGAGAAGCTGGGCCAATAATGGGAAAAAATGCTTCAGACAGCACATTTTCATCTTGGCTGACAGAGGCTTGAATTGCTTGTTCCACAGTCGCAACCATCGCTTCTACTAGCTGCTGATCTTGCTTGGTACGCAAAACCACAGCTTCGGGAAGCAAACGACTGATATCTTCTGGTTGAATTTGCGGATTATTTAATCTTTCGTAGAGTTTATTGAGTTGAGAAGGTTCAATCCCCAGGAGTAAACTGCGAAGTAAAGTGAGGTCATCTTGATTGAGAGAATCTAAGTCAGCAGATTCTCCATTCATACTTTTTGCTTCTGTAGGTACTCGATTCGGGAGATAATTATTCATTACCCAAATCCCTTAATCTAAACAAGTAATTTAAATTTCATCTCAAAATTTATGATCTGTATTCAGCCGCACTGCTAGTTCTGTAAACAAAGCAGCCAACTTAGAACGGTCTGTTTTCTCTCTTTGCATTTCTTGCATTTCGCGTTTCAGCACCGCTAAAATTTCTTCATATTTTTGCTGAAGATCATCCTGTAAATTTTTCGATTGATTGAGGATATGTTCACGCAATTCTCGTTGACGGTTGGTAGTTTGTTCGTCAACTTGAGAAATTTTATGTTCTAAAGATAAGTTACTATTTTTCTGTTCTTCCGAGAGCGATCGCATCCCACTATCACGCTCTAATTGCTCTTTCTTCAGTTGTTCTGTTAACGAATCAACCTCTTGTCTAATATAACTTTCTAAAACATCTAAACGTTTGCGGGTTTCCTCTCGCAAGCTCACAAGTTCTGAAAATAAATTTTCTTCTAAGCGAGTCAGTCTTTTGTCAACATCACGTATCTGGTTGCCAAACAGAAGGTCTCGGACTTTATCTAAACTGTTAGTTTCACCAATTCCATTAGTAGTAAATTGTAGTTTGTTATTGACTTGATTCACCCCCCCTTGTACTGGTTCAAGCGCACTGTAATTGGTATATTCTTCAGGCGGGTTCATAACTTTGATCCTTTTTGAAGCTGATTTAGATTTTGCTCTTATACTTATAATGCAACATTTATAGCCACGACAAAACCATACACGTAAGTATATTTAAATACGTGCTGTTAAAATCATCCCTCTCCAGAAGGAATTTGTATTAGTTGTGATTATGTCTAGATCAGAAATCGCACTAACACATATAATCCCGAAGTTGCTAGTTGCAAAAACATCACGGGAATACCGTAGTGCAGAAAGGTTTTAAATGATATGCGGCGACCATGTTGTTCGGAAATACCAGCCGCAACTATGTTAGAAGATGCGCCTACAAGTGTACCGTTACCTCCCAAGGTTGCACCAAACATCATGGCGTAAAACAACGGTAAAACTTCAGCCGGAAATTGCCCTTGAAAGTCTTGTGCTAACACCTCTGTTGGCGCTAACCCTACACTGACAATATATTGTTTGAGTAAGGGTACCATTGCCACCACTAAAGGAATATTCGGCACAACACTAGATAATATCCCAACAAATAATAATAAAACTAAAGAACCGAGAATGATATTTTTTCCTAAAATAAGTGCCAAAAAACCTGATAAACCACTAATTACACCTGTTTTTTCTAAGCCGCCAATTAATACAAAAATACTCATAAAAAATATTAATGTACTCCAATCAACATCACGTAAAATATTGTTAACATTATCAATGCGGCTGTGATGAGATAGTAACAATGCCAAAGCTGCACCTAATAAAGCCACAGCAGCAGGTGAAATCGGCACTGGTAAAGATTCACCAATCACAAAAAATATTAAGACAAAGGCGATAATCACCGCCCCCACAGTTAATACTCGTGGATGATTAATTTGGGGATGTGGTAATTCTTCCAGATTATCCAGCTTAGTCTGCCAAATTTTCCGAAATAAAAATGGTAGGGTGGCTGTAACTGTAACAACAGCAATTACTCCTCCTAAACTTAATTTCCAGAGATAATCGATAAAACTAATATTAATTGCATCTCCCACAATAAACGTCGCTGGATCACCGACTAAAGTTAATAAACCAGCACTATTAGCTATAAACACCATTAATATCAACAATGGTACAAAATTTATACCTATTTCTTCTGCCATCGGCGGAATTAATGGCGCTAATAACATTACGGTTGTGGCATTGGGTAAAACTGCACAAATCGGCGTAACAATCCCGACAATACTTAATAACAAACGTTTGCCATCACCTTTGGCTAAAATCACAATTTGAGTAGCTAAATAATCAAATATTTTAGTTGGTTCAAATGCTCTGACAAGCACCATCACACCAAAAAATAACCCTAATGTTCCATGACTATTACCGATATAACCCACAGCTTCTTTTAATGTCATGACGTTGGTGAAAACTAATAGCAATGCTCCCAATAAAGCAGCGATAGTCAGATGCACCCATTCCGTCATAATTAGGAGAATTACACCCAAAAAGGTGAAAACGCTCAGGATAGCTTGCCAATGTTCCACTTTATGCCTCTTGATATCTAGCTAGTTAGTTGCATATTACTGAAAAAGCCACCTAAGAGCTGATGTGTAAACAAAAGCTTAAGATGCCATTCGCCTGATCATCAGACGAATCAATGAGCCATGAATCATAGCTTTTTTACCACTATCAAAACCTTATACCTCCTGCACTGGCTTCTTTTTTCCTCGCTACAGTAGAGTATTCATCTCACCCTCAATTTTGTCGCAGTTGGTAAATTTGCAGCCAAAATGCCAAAATCATTTCTGAATTATGACAGTCAGTGATGCCAGCAAAAAATTAGTCAGAGAAAGAGCTAAATTTCTTGGTTAATTTTTTCAACTGTAAGTTTCGGGTATACCCACAGGTGATAAACCTGCGATCGCTCGCAAATTTTGGCAACGAATTAACTCGGTAAAATCTAACCCAGGACGTTTTTCTGCTTTTGCCATTGCTTCAATTGCAGAGAGTAAATATTGAGCCGCTTCTGTTTCCGAATAACCCCGGCGTTGGGCTATTTTAATGGCTGCTTTATCTGCATTTAACTCTGACTCTGATGATTGATTGCTGCGCCAGATGCGGAAAGCTGCGATCGCACTTAATCCCACAGCCACACCCACACCCACAGCATCAGACTGTGACGATTCAATTAATCCCGCCAACAACCCCAGCAGCACAACCCCTTGATAAATATCCGGTTTAAACCATCTCACCCCACTCAACCAACTCACCTTCTGCAACAGCAATAAATCCCGTTGTGCCTTTGTTAAACGTCCCCACAAATCAAAATTAATATATATCGGTCTATACTGTTGCCAAGGCAGAGGAAAAGTAGCATCAATTACTTGTGCCTGCTCCGGTTTACTGACGATTTTAATTGCCATTCTCCCAGAAGCTGGCATGACATCTAACAACCGACGAATTTCAGCATTTTGTTCCATCTTTGTATTTTTTGCGACTGTTGTGGTTAGTTTTGATGAAAAATTGAGATGTTCAGATCCCCGACTTCTTTGAGAAGTCGGGGATCTTGACCTTTAGACAAATTAAGAGTTGTAAAAAAACAGACGAATTTAGCAAAATACCAGATAAACAGATATATATTAATTCGGGCTGATATGCTGCCTACTGAGATTAAATTTTAAATTACATGGACGCTTTTGCTCCCATCCCACCTGAATGGACATCCAAGGCAGTTCACGCCTATGAATTTTGCTGTCCAACTTGCCGTTCTAGTAGTTTAGAAGCATTACAGGTTTGGATCAATCGGCGATCGCCTGTATTCTCAGAAGAACATCGCCGCAAATGGCAAGAATTTTATAAATGCCATTGTGGTTGTGCATGGTGGGCTTGGAGTAGCGACAGGCCGCCATCAGATTTAGTCAAACCAGAAGATAACTTGAATTTGTGAAAATTATAATTACTCAGATCCCCGACTTCTCAAAGAAGTCGGGGATCTTGTTCTTCACAAATTCTCCTAATAAATAAAACCCTACCTAACGGTGGGGTTTTATTCATCTCATCCAAAACTGAAATCTAGAAAGAGAAGGTGGTACGAATTGTACCTACGTAGATAGTATCGTTGTTGTTGTTATGTTCTGGGTTGAAGATTACCAACAAGCCAGGAGTAACTAAGATGTTATCGCTGACTTTGATTTTATAAAGACCTTCTAAGTGATAAGAAGTGTCTCTGTCGGTATTTGCTCTACCACCAAAATTGAGGTCAGTAACTTTGGGTGGTTGACCAAAAATGATCCCCAAGGTGTTGCCTTCTCTACCCAGGTCTTTGACTGATAAATTAGCAGCCCAGTACCAAATATCTGCACTACCAGAGGTTGTACCCTGTTCAACCTGTGCATCTGTGTAACCTACCCAACCACCAATGCCAATTTTATCGGTGGGGCGGAAGTTAGCCATGAAACTGTAGTTATTAGCAGAGGTAGCCACGTTTTGGCCAGCAATATTACTACCGAAAGGTCTATTGGCAAGAGAACTACCTTGGCTACCAAACAGGTTGACATCAATATCAGCACCATCGTTTTGGTAAGTATGAGAGTAGGCAAAACCAACGTTGATCTGTTTGCTTGGTTTGAAGTCTATTTGACCAAAGTAGGCATTAGATCCGTTGAACAGACCATTACCTTGGCTGGGGTCACTAGCGTTGGGTGCAAGATACGCACCTGTTAAGCTGATGGGGCCTTTGGGGTTGACTGTGACTGTCAAACCAGCACCGCCAGGAGATGATGCACGATAAATTGGGCTGAAACGTCCGTAGCGAGAGATCGCACCTGTACCGCTACTTCTAAAGTCTGGGTTGAACACGTTGATGTTGTTCCACAGTTCTGCACCAAACGCATCAACCTTGACTCGCACTGCATCACTCACCAAGTTGAATTCATAGTTGAGTTTATCAACTTCAACGTTGTTGCCATTATTACCATCATGACCTAAGCGAGTCATGTTAGTGCCAGTGACATTTATTCCATCACTACCTGCACCATCAAATTGGGTAATATTCCGAGCTTGCAAACGAGTTTGCAATCTATCTGAACCTGTGAAACTGGTGTACAAGTTCAACCGCACCCGGTTAGCAAAAATAACATTGCTATCTAAGTCAGCATTATCGGTTCTACTTGTGGTGGTATCAGCGCGGTCATCCCCAAAAGGCGCAGCTACAGTAAAAATAGCTTCCCCAACTAACTTGGTAGTAGTAGAGAATTGATTAGCTTCTAACTCAGAAGTGCGGGCTTCTAGTGCATCTACCCGACCACGCAGAGTTGCCAATTCCGCAGAAAATTCTTCTTGTAAACGCTGTAATGTCGCTAAATCTTCTTTAGTGACTAAATCTGCTGTGGCTGTAGCAATTAGTTCATTAACTCTGTCTAAACAAGCATTCAAACCAGCCGCAAACTCATAGCGGGTTAAAGCCCGGTTGCCGCGATATGTACCGTTAGGATAACCTGCAATACAACCGTAACGTTCTACTAAAGACTGTAACGCTTGGAATGCCCAATCTGTTGGTTGCACATCCGAAAACTGCGATACGGATGTTACTTGACCCATGCTGTCGTTTTGTTGGGTCAACTGAGCCACAGTTGTGATTTGTTCGTTAGCTTCTCCAGCTAAGGCGCTGTTAGCTGCTAGTAAAGACGCAGCTAAAATTGCTGGACTAACTTTTAGTACATTCCAGAAAGAATTTTTCATGATTTTGTTTGCTTTCACTCACACCATACTTCAAAGTTTGTGGGTGCATCCCTTATTATTTTTTAAGGGAAAATACTCATAAACTCAGTTTCCATTATATCACGTAAGTTGAATTCTAGAAAGTGAAAATTGTGCCGATGTACTGACGTAAAGAGTATTCTTTGGTTTAAGAATCAACACACATAATTCCAAACAGGAATCAATATATCAGACAGGATACAACCAACACAAGTTAATAAACATTGTTTTTAACGATAGTTTGGGTAGTAAATTTATTTGGTAAACGCAAAATAATCCGCCGTTTGTATCTTAACAAGACACCTTCTTCTTCAAATTGTTGTAATAGTCTGGTAATTGTCACCCTAGTGGTGTTTAAAACTTCGGCAATTTCTTGATGAGTGATGTTGATGTCGATAACTCGATCTTGTTCGACATCCCGTCCAAACTTATCACTCAGCCATAATAAAAATTTCCATAACCGCAGGGAAATAGGCTTGAGATGGACAATGCTTAAAAGTTCTTCTGACTGTTGAATATGGTTAAATAAACCTGCTAGGTCTTGATGCCAGAGGTAAGCAGGTACAATACTTACCTCGACACTGGTTAGGCACTCAATTTGGTAGGGTTTGACTTTCGATAGGGGAGAGCCAATCAAATCTCCTGGCCCCCAATAACCTAACGTGATGAAGGTTCCATCTTCAGCCCAAGTAAGGGTGCGGACTGCACCACGTTCGATGCGCCAGATGACCTCGTTTCTTAAAGGGATAATTTCTTTTCGGGCAAAGATTTTTAGTGAAAGTTGCTCACTAATAGATGCAGTGGAGAATGTTGGGGTCAAACTAGTAGATGTCATTATAAATTTTATGGGATCTGGTGAAAGTTTTGATTTGTTCTCAAGGCGATCGCAGCAAAATTAATTAGACTAATTCCTCACAGCTATTTGCTTGATAAAACCAGAAGATTTTAGCTAAATAATAGATGGCTGATTATGTGGCTAATTGAGGATTTTGATATATTTTGTTAGTAGATATTGCCGTTTTTGTGATAGCGATAACTGCCGGTTTTGGGGGGGCATTTGGTGTTTTCTCAGGCCAATTAGAACCAACGGGAACTTGGCGAGTTTGCAAAAATTCTTCACCTGTGGTAGAGGTCACTACAAATTTTCTGGTTTCGATTGCTTGGTTTTTTCTCGTGCCATTTGTTTCACCTGGATGTTGTATGGATAAAAACATAGTTGTTTGATCATTTGTGAAACAAGGGCCTGTCGTTTCACATTCCATTGGCCCCATTGCAAATAAAAAGGCTTTGCCTGCATCTGCGCCACTGGTGGGGATAAACCACATAGAGTTATTGCCAAACAAGCCAGACAAACTCACCGATTTTCCGGGTTCAGCATTGCGGTTATTCACGGCGTTATTGAGTTTGGTGGTGGAAATATCTGTCACCATCCAGACATTACCTTGTCGGTCGAGCAATAAATTATCGGGATTGGCAAAACCCATCCCGCCTGCGGCTGGTTCTCCACCTGTGGCTAACATTTGCCAACGAAAACTCATGGCGGCGGGGTCGTTGTTATCTTCAGTTAAACGCATCACCCAGCCGTATTCATAGCCTGGTTCACCTTTGGGACTTTTAAACACTCGCACATCCGAACCACCTTGTTTGTCTGGCGCACCAGATGTAAAAGTGATGTATAAATCACCGTTGGGGGCAATTTCTGTATCTTCTGGACGGGCTGTGCAGGTAGCGCCAGCAGCATTAGCGGCGTAATGTGCATCAATTAAAATTGCGCCTTGTTTTTCTTCGGTGTTGCCTGTGTAAAGGTCTGCGAGTTTTTGATACTTTTGTTTGTACTGGGCGATCGCTTCATCTTTGCTGACTGCAAAATAACCCGCCTTGGGGTCTGTTGTTTCGGCTTTGGTTCCCAGGGGCAACAAAATGATATTACCAGCAATTTGACTCGGCACATCTGGATTCACCGGAGTCTCGGCTTTTAGGGGTATCCAGCTACCAGTACCATCGGCGTTGAATTTGGCGGCGTACAGCATTCCCTGTTGTAATAGCCGTGAATTGCCTTTGTCTTGGGGATTTTTGACCTGATCTCGACTAACAAACTTATATATATGTCCGCCACGGCGATCGCATCCTGAATAAAACGCGAGTGGTTTACCTGCTTCTACCCGCACACCGACGGCTTCATGGCGATAACGTCCTAACCAAGTGTGTTTTGTCCCGTAATCTTGGGGGTTAGCGGGGTCAATTTCCACAATCCAACCATATTTATTCCCGGCTAAACCAAATACATTTCCTTGTCCGAATAATTCTTCATCACCCAAAGCAAAGGGCAATGTCCCAGGGTCAAAAGCTGTACCATCAGCATAAACTGGTTCTGGCACTTGGGCTTGGAAATTTTCTTCGGCACTCAAAACTGTACCCCAAGGTGTTGTTCCCCCTGCACAGTTGGCGAAAGTCCCAATAATGCGATCGCCCAGTTTATCGATGTATCCTTGTCCTGTTTGCTTGCGAAATATTGCCACGGCGGGGCCTGTGGCTTTTAAATAGCGATTATCTTTTAAGCCCGAAATCCCACTAATGCGTCTATCTGCTGGGGAATTGGTTCTTTCCCACTTGCCATTGGCTGTTTTTTGCAGGGAAATTACACCTAAACCTTGGTCTATTAAGGCTGCTTGACAAATTTCGGCAATTTGAGCTTTTACTGGATTATTATCTGGCAAAGTATATGCGTTAATGGCACTTTTCCCGGAATTTGTGCTTGCCAAAGCTGCTTTCACCTCAGCAAACGGTAATGATTGACCAATGACTTGCTGATAAGTTTCCATCCAAGGAATCGCACTGATATACTCAAAGTTCACTGCCAGATAACCAGCATTTTCTGTGGTGGAGATAAACGATAAATAATCGTTGTTGTAACCAAAGCGCGAATCCCCGACTTGATCACCCCAAGCCGCAATGACTTGATATCCAAACCCTTCTGGCAGTACCAAGTCATCTACAATTTCATAACTACTATATTGGACTTGTTGCTGTTCTCGATTAAAGCCTGCTGTTTCTAAGGGAATCGGCCCTTTGATGGGTTTAAATGAAAATGCCGATTCTCCCACAGATGATGTGTTTCTTTGCGTCGTTGTTTTTTGACCGCAACCTGTGAGATTAGCCAGCGCCAATGCACTCGCGCTACCTCCCATCAATAGCAATAAATCCCGACGCTTGATACTCATTTATATCAGTAAAGCGATAGTTCCTGTGATTTCCGATACTTTAATCAGCCAAGGTTAAGAATAGGTAAAAATTCAGTGAAATCTAACTCAGTTAAGCAAGTTTTAACTTTTTGGTATTTCAAAATAAGTAAAGCAAAATTAATTACAGTCATTGCGAGCGAAGCGAAGCAATCCCAGCCCTTGCGATTGCTTCATTTCGCTTCGCTCCATTCGCAATGACTTTGTGTAATTAATTATGTTTAACTACTTACCAGTCAGTTCAGATCCCCAACTTCTTAAAGAAGTCGGGGATCTCTTGATTCCTCAGCTAAAAAAAATCGAGAATTGGAAATTTATATATCCCAATTCTCGATTTTTTTATGTTGTATTTAGTAACAAAATATTTACTAAATCATCAATTCCATAATATGGAAAAATCTCAAAAACTCATATTTGATTTGGGGAAAAATCAATACAGCCACTCCCCACTCTCCATTCCCTACTCCCTATCTACACAAGTAGATTCGGCAATCCAACCGGTTATTAACCACGTTGACCAGTGACAATATATGCTACTCTCTGACCAATATTAGTAGCGTGATCTGCCATCCGTTCCAAACAACGAATTGCTAGTGCTAACAAAATAATTGGCTCCACCACTCCAGGAATATCCCGTTGTTGAGCTAAAGTTTGATAAAGGCGATCATACGCATTATCTACCGCATCATCTAAGTGCTTAATTCCCCGTCCGCCAGCTTCATCTAAATCAGCCAAAGCTACCAAGCTAGTTGCTAACATTGCTTGGGCATGGTGTGACATGATTTCAATTTCTGGTAAAGATGTATGAGGTGGATAAGGGAAAAGTTTAACTGCTATTTTGCCTAAATCTTTAGCATAATCTCCTATCCGTTCTAAATCTCGGACTAATTGCATAAAAGCACTCAAACAGCGCAAATCTTGGGCTGTTGGTGCTTGAGTCATGATGGCTGTACAGTCTGATTCTATTTGTCTATAAAAACGGTCAATTTTTTTATCTAATTGGGGGAGTTCTTCAGCAGCCGTAAGGTTACGAGCAAATAACGCTTGGTGGCTGAGGCGAAATGATTGTTCTACCAAAGCTCCCATACGTAAAACATCTCGTTCTAAGCGCCTGATGGCACGCGCCAACTGAGAACTGTCAGGGTTGGAATTATAAACGACAGCTTCCACACTTGTATTCTCAAAAGTGAAGATACTATTAACTATAGTCTTGGCTTTGAGAGTTCGCCACAACTTCGGGAAGTATCACTTGCATCCAAGCACCACCTGTTTGGGGGTGATTCATGGCTTTGATGGAACCACCGTGAGCTAAGAGAATTTGCCGGACGATCGCTAAACCCAAACCATTGCCGACAATAGAACCAATGGAATTATCTTGTAAGGGGGAATGTGTTCTAGCTTTATCTCCCCGATAAAATCGCTCAAAAATATGTGGTAAATCGGCTTCGGAAAAACCTGCCCCAGCATCAATTAAATTTATTTCTAACAAGGGAGATATCGAATTATTTTGATGATTGTCTTCAGAAAATTTAATCTTTGCTTCTACTTGAATGTTGGTGCTAGGAGAACTGTATTTAATACTATTGTCAAGCAAATTTAAAAAAACTTGATAAATTCTGGCTTGATCAGCTTTTACCCAAATATCTTCCGGCCCAGAATAGTGCAGCGACAGGTGTTGTCTTTGTGCTAAGGGTTCTAAGGTTTCCCAAACCGATGTAATCAGCGATCGCAATTCCACTGGTTCTAAATGCAATTGCATGGTTGGGTTAGCTTCGATTTGCGTTAGTTCTAACCAGCCTTGGACTAAGCTAATTAATCGGTCAACTTCTTGCATCAAGCGGTCAACCCAACGGTTTAAGGGTGGTTCTAGGCGATGTTGTAAGGTTTCTGCAACCAGGCGAATGGAAGTTAAGGGTGTTCTGAGTTCATGGGCTAAATCAGAAAATGAGCGATCGCGTTCTTGATTTACGTCTAAAAGTGGTTGACGATTTTCTAAAAATACGCCTACTTGACCATTGGGTAAGGGTAAGCCAGAGGCGCGTAAGGTCATAGACTTGATTGTAGGTAGTTCGGCTGGATTGTCGGATGAGGGATGAAATAACCATTCTTTGGTTTGGGGTTTTTGGCGATCGCGTGTTTGTTCCACCAACCGATCTAATTCATAAGAACGCACCAATTCTAACAACAAGCGCACCTGTCCCGGTTGCCATCGTTGCAGAGATAAAATTTCTCGCGCTTGTTCGTTGCACCACAGCAATTGATTTTCTTCATCTACTTGCAAGTATCCTATGGGTGCAAAATCCAATAGGTCTTGATAAGTTTGTAGGGATTGCTGTAAATCTTGGCGCTGCTGTTGTAATGTCTTGATTTCCTGACGCAAACGAGGTAATAGCGGTAGAGCTACATCTGTAGAACTAGAGTAGGGTTGAAGAACTCTCCCCAAGTAACGGTTTAATTGAATCTGTTGCCAAATCCAAAACCCTATACCTACCGCCAAACCTAGAATTAATCCCAATAAGAACATTGTGAGTCCCAGTTGCTAGTTGCGTCGTAATTAATAAAAACTAACAACTATCTTCACCAATTATCCGAAACGATAGCCAAATCCTCTTACAGTCACAATATATTCGGGGTGGCTAGGATCTAACTCTAACTTCTCCCGCAACCAGCGAATGTGAACATCTACAGTCTTGCTATCGCCAACGAAATCTGGCCCCCAAACCTGATCTAACAACTGTTCCCGCGACCAAACTCGCCGCGCATAACTCATAAACAATTCCAGCAACCGGAATTCTTTCGGGGAAAGATTAACTTCTTGACCCCGCACTAGTACCCGACATTCTTGGGGGTTTAAGGTCACGTCTTTGTATTTCAGAACGGGTAATTGCGGTAAAGTGCTTAAACGTTGACGA
Source organism: Nostoc sp. FACHB-190 (assembly GCF_014696905.1). NCBI lineage: Bacteria > Bacillati > Cyanobacteriota > Cyanophyceae > Nostocales > Nostocaceae > Nostoc > Nostoc sp. FACHB-190. The sequence continues at coordinate 33,433 of NZ_JACJQW010000041.1, read as the reverse complement.
CGCAACAAGGCGCGACAACGAGCCACTAATTCCCGCATACTAAATGGTTTGGTGAGATAGTCATCTGCGCCAACTTCTAAACCCAACACGCGATCGGTTTCACTTCCCTTGGCACTCAGCATCAAAATCGGCACTGGATTGCCTTGATGGCGCAGCAAACGACAAATATCTAAACCATTGATTTGCGGCAACATCAAGTCAAGAATCACCAAATCAAAAGGGAACTCACCGGAGTTGGGTTCAACACTTTTGAGATACTCGATCGCAACCCTGCCATCTGGCGCTGTCACGACCCCGTAACCTTCCTCCTCCAATGCTACAGAGAGCATCTCTTGGATTAACTCTTCATCTTCTACCACTAGAATCTGACTTGTGTGTCCGATATCTGCTCTGGCAGAATACTTGGTCGATTCACTGGTGTACATTGATATCACAAAAGTCTGCCCTGTGCTTGTATCAATATTGAGAAACGAGTCAATTATCTAATCTCTCGGTGCATTCACTGTCGCACCTGAGCAAATTACTTTGCAAAAAGTAACATATATAACAGTCATGTCTACAAAACATTATAAAGCAAGTTTGTTGCATATTAGCAAAAAACTCGTTGTCAAACTTCACACTCAAATGTTATGGAGTTTGCTGTTATCTGCTACTAGTTGCAGACTAGGTGATTCTACACTGCTACATCGGCTAAAAACAAGCTTTTCACGTCAGCCATCACTCTCTCTTGACAAGGGCAAGAGAGTTTGAGTATACTTATTAGTACAAAGTTACTATATATAAGCGATCGCAGTATTAGGGAAGGACATTTAAAGCCTTCTGCCTTCTACTAACTAGAAGCCATACCAACAACTAAAGCAGTACGGTTAATTGACATCGTACTGGATTTTAAGTATTTCTTTATTCCAGTATTTGTACTGAACAAAAATTACTGTGTTAAAGGTTACTCTGATGTCTGCATAGGGTAGCTATTGGTATGGTTTGCTACCTGTTCAATTCATTGCTAATTAAGGGAGTTTGAGTATGACTTCAGTTGCAGTTAAAGACAGTAAACAGCAACTAATACAAGCATTTCAACAAATTTTAGCTGAACAAAAAAAATTAGAATCAAAAATTGCGACTAAACAAGAAGAAGCTGAAAAAGCCAAAAACCAAGAAATTTTAACTGCGGCTTCTACATATACAGTTGATAGCATTGTTAAAGGTTTAGCCGATTTACAACTTGAATTTGGTAGTATTGTCACCTCTCTATCAGAAAAACTGGCAAAAGAAAATTCCAAATTAGATGAACTCAACCGAGCGATAGAAATTGCTACTCAAAACCTTCAAGAACTGCAAAGAATTAGAATTGTTGCAGATACATTAGATATTCTTACTCAAGAACATCAAGAAAAGTTAAAAACTTTAGAACAAGATACCGCCAGTAAACAAGAATCTATTGAAAAAGAAATTGCTCTCAAACGTAAAGAATGGCAAAAAGAGCAGTCAGAATATGAAGAAGCTATCACAGCATACAATGATACAACTAATAAAGAACGTCAACGAGAACAAGAAGAATATCAATATAAATTAGAAACTACTCGTAAGCTCAACACCGATGCTTACGAAGCCAAAAAACGCACCTCAGAAAGAGATATCCAAGAAAAGACACAGGAAAAAGAAAAAGACTGGACTGAACGGGAGAAAGTTTTATCTAGTAATCAAGCTTTATTTAAAGAATATCAGCAAAAAGTAGCGGCTTTCCCCACTGAATTGGAAGAAGCCGTGAAAAAAGCGCGAGAAGAAGCAATTAAAGAAACTAGTCAAAAAGCCAAAATTGAAGCTGATTTATTTGAGAAAGAATGGGAATCTACCAAGCAAAGCTATGAACTCAAAATCCAAAGCTTAGAACAGACAATTACCAAGCAAACTGAACAAATCGAAAGTATTTCTACCCAATTACAAGCCACTCTGAAGCAAGCGCAAGATTTAGCCATGAGAGCTTTTGGTAATTCTGCTGCTAAATAGATAATTCTTATCTGAGTAATTTAGAATCATTGGAGGTTAAATATGGCTAGTAAGAAACTCACAGATAAGAATACTAAGGCGGAAATTCTGCAAGCTTATGAAGAGTTATCTAAAGAAACATCAGGGCTAAAAACTCAACTAAATCAAGCCTTAAAAGCAAATCAAAATACCAACGTAGAAAAGCCAAAAGTAGAACAAAATACAACTATCACTATGACTCAGCCTGCAACTATCCAACAAAAGATGAATTATACAATTGAAAGTTTAGCTAAAATTCAATTGGGCTTTGGTAGTGCGGCAAATGATTTATCAGAACAGTTAACCACCCAAGCCTCTAAATTAGGAGAAATTAGGCAATCTGTAGAAACAGAAATTACCGCCTTAAAACAATTACATAATTTAGAAGTTGGTGAAGATACATTAGATACTTTGATTACAGCCTATGAAGATAATTCTAAGGCATATCAAGAAGAATATAATCAGCGTTATGAAATATTATCACAAGAAATACTTGAGCAACGTATTACTTGGCAAAAAGAACAGGACGAATATAAGCAATCAATTAAAGAACGCAATGATAATTTAAATAAAACCCGACAACGAGACACAGCCGAGTATAAATATGATTTGGAGTTGCAACGCAAATTAGAATCTGATGAATATGAACAAACTCAAAAAACTTTATACAAGCAGTTAGAAGAATTTCAACAAGAAACAGAAAAGCAATGGGCTGAAAAGGAAAAACAAATTGCAGAACGCGAAAAGCAGTTTGAAGAAGCGAAAGCAAAGGTAGAAGCATTCCCGAAAGAGAAAGAAGCAGCCATCAAAAAAGCTACAGAAGAAGGTAAAGGAATCGCTCATTACCAAGCCAAGGTAAAATCTGATTTATATGGGAAAGAAGTCGAAGGACAGAAGCGTTTTTATGAGCAGCGATTACAATCTCTAGAACAAACTATTACTAATCAAGAAACACGGATTCAAAATCTCTCGAAACAATTAGACTCTGCATTGAAGCAAGTCCAAGATTTAGCAGTTAAGGCAATTGAAGGAACTGCAAATGTCAATTCTTACCAAGCAATTAAAGAGATTGCGTTAGAACAAGCAAAAAGTCAGGTGAAGAATAAATAAAAATTAATTTAGAGACGTAATTTAGAATTACGTCTCTACTATTTAGGCATAATTTGTAGTCAATAATTATTGATAATCAGGGTTCGGTTTTATTCGGTTTACCATTGTTCAGAGGTTTCTTGCGGGGCGTTACGCTTTCATTAGATTTTTTGTTGGGTTGGGGGTTGGGGTTTGATTTTTGGTTAGACATAATACTGTGGAATTAACTCTATATTGACATACAACAAGAATATTACTGAATCCAGAAATTAGTCAAAAAATTTACATATAAAAATAAAAAAGAGACGCGGTTATACTTGCGCCTCTAGATAGAGAAGAAACCCAATATTGTAAAAAATTAAAAGTTTTAGTAAATGTGATTGCTATAGTTAGTTAAGTTTTACAAAAAACTATTCTGGTTTATCAATTTTGTTCGAGTTCTGTTGATTGATTGTGTCAATTTTGCCAATAAACCGAATAGCACCAGGTTCTGTTTGACGTGGCTTACCGTTATTCCGGGGTTTTTGACGAGTCATAAGATTACACTGATTGTTCGTAAACTCTTTACTACTTTAATTACAACAGTGTAAATAGCTATTCCGGAAATTAGAGACGACGGATAAAGTAGTTGCAGTTGTAGAGACGCTGGATACAACGTCTCTACTTAGGGCGGAGTAGAAACTATGTATGATTGTGTTTAGCCGCGATTTAAAATCGAACTATTATTAAGCAAAGGAAGAAAAGCCAAGATTTGGTGGTACATCTTGAATGCGTCCTGGGCCGATCGCTCGTAGTGCTTCTTTGAGTAAAATATCGCCAGTATACAAAGCACGTCCCACAATTGCACCTGTGACACCTAGTGCTTCTAAGGCTAATAAACTCAACAAATCAGTTACCGAACTCACACCACCAGAAGCAATTACGGGGATGGAAATCGCATTGGCGAGTTCGCGTAATGCTTCAATATTGGGGCCGCTGAGAGTACCATCACGGTGAATATCGGTGTAGATAATGGCTGCTGCACCTAATTCTTGCATTCGCACCGCGAGTTGGGTGGCTAAAACTTCCGAGGTTTCTAACCAACCACGGGTAGCGACTTTCCCATTTCGTGCATCAATACCGATGATAATTTGTTGGGGAAATTCTTGGCAGAGTTCTTGGACTAGCTGTGGTTGTTCGACGGCGACAGTTCCTAAGATTGCCCATTGTACACCCAAGTTAAACACTTGCTGCACACTAGAGCGATCGCGCAATCCACCACCGATTTCAATTGGTACTGATATTGCTTGAGCGATCGCTTCAATCGCTTTCAAATTTACTACTTTACCTGCTTTTGCGCCATCTAAATCAACTAAATGTAAGCGAGTTGCACCTTGATCTACCCATTGTTTAGCCACATCCACAGGATTCTCACTAAAAACTTGGGATTTTTCATAATCTCCCTGATACAGTCGCACACAACGACCTTCAAGTAAATCAATTGCAGGAATTACATCCATTTATCTTATCCTTGGTTAATTTTTGTTTGAAAAGAGAAGTGAGATCTGAGAAATAGAGGGACGGGGTAATGTAACGCCGTGTGCAACTTTCTCTCAAACCTAACCCCCAACCCCTTCCCTACAAGGGAAGGGGAGCAAGATTCAAAGCCTCTCTCCGCTTGCCTAACGGCAGGCTAACGCCAACGGGGAGAGGTTTGGAGAGGGGTTTCAAGAATAAGTTGCACATCGCGTAATGTAACAATATTCTTGAATCCCTATTTATTTAGCTGATTCACTGCACTATTGCGTTCTCGCTCAATTTGTTTGACTAAACTAGCGGGTAATTGGGATTTTTTAGTCAAAGCTGTGTCAAAATTAGCGATCGCATCTCGCAGCAACTCTTGACTTTTTTCCCGTTTTCCCTTTTCCCTGAGAATTTGGGCTTTGAGATAATACAACTCTGGGTTATCTGGTGCGCCTTGAATTGCTTGATTGGCATAATCTAAGGCTTGAGTATATTGTTTCAAATCTCGGTAGCCGATCGCAATGCCTCTATCTGCCAAATATCTTGGTGCTGCACTTGTCTCTAACCGCCCAATTGCCTCATCTGGATTGGCAAAGGGTAAGTTAACAGAAAGCATCAAATCCATGTAGCCTCTGAGTAAATTCAATTCGGGGTCTTTGGGCGAAATCGCTTCGGCTTTATCTAAATACTCGTACACCTGGCGCAACCTACCTAAAGCTTGAGTCGCACCTTTCGCCGCACCTTCCCGCGTCACAATTACCGCACCTTCAAAAAAATGCCCAACGGCGGTGTATAAATTACCACGCAAAGGGTCACTAGCAACTAATTTCTGCCCAGCATCTAAAATTTGCTGGCTATATTTATCTAAACCTGTCATATCCCCCTTGGTGTATGCCAACGATGCTTGCATGGCATAAGCTAAGGGTTCATTTGGTTCTTTTGCCAAAGCTTCTTTGAGGTGACGTTCCGCTTCGGGATAATTACCTTGTTGGAAAATAGCTTTAAAAGCCGCTTCTGTATGATCGCCAATTTGATGTGCTGCGTTGCGGCCAAAGGGGTCGCCAGCTAAAGCAGGAGTTACCCAAAGATGAAATGCGATCGCAGTCGTAAAACTTACCTGGGCAATTTTGGTTAATTTAGTAAAAACTATTTTTGCATTGGGAAATGGTTGAGTCATCAGCACCCTCAGAATAATTGCGGTTGAAATAGTTTTATATGTTACCTAGAATGCAACAATGTTTCATCTCAATTTAGTCCTAATAGCAGTAACCAAGTTAGTTAAGACATCGATGAAATGCAAATAAAAACAACATCCTTCTAACTCTGTAACCTATCACCTCTCACCTGTAACCTATTTGTCATCACATTCTCAAAAGGTTGACTAGGCTCATTTTTGCAAGTTCCCATGATTGTTCTAGTTCTGAATCTAGGGTTCTTCTGCCAAAATAAAAAGATAGTCTGGCTGTGAGATCATGCTTGAAGCGTTTCGGAATTCTCCGGTTGTACTTGGTGTAGTTAACGTTAGTTAGTAAGCTATTCGCCAATTTTGGTAATTTTAACAAATGCTCTATCTCAGAAATTTAGTTTATCATCCCACAGCTTGCCCAACCGCAATTCTCAAGTCAGTTAACCTAGAATTACCCCCTCAGCAATTAGGTTTAATTATTGGCCCTAGTGGTTCTGGGAAAAGCACCTTACTCGAAATTTTGTCTGGACTGGCCGAACCAACTTCTGGCGGAGTGTTTTGGCGAGAACAAGGACTCATCGCCGAACAACTACAACAACTAGCGGGAATTGTATTTCAGTTTCCTGAACGGCACTTTTGCGGCGGGACAATTTTAGAAGAATTGCGCTTAGGACATCCAGAGTTAGGAACAGAACGAGTCAAGCAAGCACTTACTGAAGTGGGATTAGAACATTTATCTTTGTCTGCTGCGCCTTATGCTTTAAGTGGAGGACAGCAACGGCGTTTAGCTTTAGCAGTGCAGTTAATTCGTCAGCCAAACCTCTTGTTATTAGATGAACCTACAGCCGGGTTAGATTGGTCAATGCGCCAGCAACTAGTTAATTTATTGGCGAAACTCAAACAAGACTGGACATTGTTAGTAGTAACACATGATGCTGGAGATATGTTAGCGATCGCTGACTGTTGTTGGACGCTCAATCACGGCGAACTGCAATCAGTTGATCCAGCGACACTTAGTAGTAAAGTGAAAGAACCCCAACCAGCAGCGTGACTTCATAAGTATGAAGTATGAAGTGTGAAGTATGAAATTTCATCTTTTAGTCTTCTGCCGTTTGACCAATGACCAATGACCAATGACTAATGACAAATTCCACCACTCCCTTGCTGCCAGAAATGGCAGAAATTTGGCAGCAAACCCTCAATTGGCAACCAACCACACAGCAACAGGCACAATTCCAGCAACTTTATGAGTTAATTCTGGAAGGTAACAGCCAATTAAACTTAACTCGCATCACCGCACCCCAGGAATTTTGGGAAAAACATCTCTGGGATTCCTTGCGGGGAATTGTACTCAACAACCAATTTATTGCATCTCTCCAAACAGGTGCATCTGTTATTGATATTGGTACAGGTGCAGGTTTTCCCGGCGTTCCCGTAGGAATAATTGCACCCAACAGCACAATTACTCTGTTAGATTCCACCCGCAAAAAAATTGCTTTTATCGATAAAGTATTAACTTCACTAGAACTCAGCAATTGCAAAACTCTCGTTGGCAGAGTTGAAGAAATCGGTCAGCAAACTCAACACCGCCAAACCTATGATCTTGCCCTCATTCGTGCCGTCGGTACAGCTTCCGAATGTGCAGAGTACAGCCTACCATTAATTAAAAAAGGTGGTTTAGCGGTAATTTACCGAGGTACTTGGACAGAAGAAGAAACCACAGTTTTGCAAAATGCTGTGAAACAGTTAGGTGGTGAAATTGCAGCAATTGAACAATTCACAACTCCCTTAACTAATAGCATTCGCCACTGCTTATATTTGCGAAAGATAGCAAGCACACCGCCTCAATTTCCCCGCGCGGTTGGTGTCCCGCATCAAAAGCCATTGTGACATTGAAATACTTATGAGAAATGAAAGTTTGACGAAAATATCATAATCAGGACTTACGCGAAGTCATGAAAAAACGAACCGCAAAGGGCGCAAAGGACACGAAGTTAAGAGGATTTGAGAGGGTGTTTGCGTAAGTCCTAATAATTATGTACTTGATTACTTACGAAAAACTTTCAACCCTACCCTGATAAAGCTGTAATTTTATCTATGGAAGTCAAGCTTTAGTAGTCAATAAATAAGAATCAAATTTTCTGACTTTGCCGAAAACTCAGATAAATGATGCTTTTTAGTAGCCAATGCAGCGCAACTTCCTTGGTCTGTCGCGGCTTGGCCAACAGATGAAAGAAGCAATATTGATTTATCTGGGTGTGACCAGTATTAGTAAGAAATTCAGGGCGGAATTTGTTTACTTTGAGGGCATTTTAATTATTGCTGGATTTGGAGCGATCGCACTCACTCATCTAAGGCATTGTAATTATCGCTAGATTTGGAGCGATCGCACTCACTCATCTAAGGCATTGTAATTATCGCTAGATTTGGAGCGATCGCACTCACTCATCTAGGGCATTGTAATTATCGCTGGACTTGGGGCGATCGCACTTACTCATCTAGGACATTGTAATTATTACTGGATTTGGAGCGATCGCACTCACTCATCTAGGGTATTGTAATTATCGCTGGATTTGGAGCGATCGCACTTACTCATCTAGGTCATTGTAATTATCGCTGGACTTGGAGCGATCGCACTCATTCATCTAGGTCATTGTAATTATCGCTGGATTTGGCGCGATCGCACTTACTCATCTAGGTCATTGTAATTATTACTGGATTTGGGGCGATCGCACTCACTCATCTAGGGCATTTTAATTATTGCTGGACTTGGGGCGATCGCTACCTATACTCACTACTGTATAACTAAAGGCACTGATTAATTATATTAATTATCTAAAAAGATACAATAAATATTTATCAAATCTCCAACTAGTAATTTACATATATTTATTCAACTTCTAAAGATAGAATCTTATTCTAATTTTTTATAACCAAAGAATAATTTTTGATTTCGCAAATATGTCTATAAATTAAGCATAGGTAATTAACAAATACCTATGTAACGTAAGTGAGGTCAAGATTATGTTGGTTCAAACAAAAGTATCCGATTTATTTGTGGATTTATCTCCAGAAAAACAAGAATTTTTAGCTGGGGGATGTAAATATTATGGTCGTGGTGAACAACCAACTCAAGGAGTATCGCCAGCAGAAGAGTCATCACCTGAACAGTCATCACCCATGATTGCACCACAACCATCAGCCCGTCTAGTTGTAGGTAATATCATTACAGTAACACCATTTGCCAAGTGTTTACCCGGACAAGATTGTTACGGCGGACAAGGTTCTCAAAGTCAAGACTAATGAGATTTTGAACAAGTTGAAAAAGTCTCTTTTTTCCTTTTAATAAATTAAGTGTATGAGGCAGAGGAATAAATATTTATTTCTCTGCTTACTTGTAAGTAGGTAGACACAATTATTTAGAAGACGCATTTCGACTTCTCCCCAAGGGAGACGCTACGCGAACGCTCAATGCTCGATCCTTGAGAATAAGAGGGTTGAGCGCAGCGATGCACTGAGCTTGTCGAAGTGTCGAAACCCGGTAATTTTAAGTTAGTTTTAATTTAGTCCTACTACTTAAATATAATTGTGCAATTATATTAACAAATGAATTAGTTAGTTATAAATGAAATTTCTTGGGATTGATTTAGGTTGGAAATCGCAACCAAGTGGCTTGTGCTGTTTAGAATTAATCGATGGAAAATTGCAATTACTAGATTTAGATCGCCAAGATGCGATCGCTGACATTTTAACTTGGATAGATAACTGGGTACAACCAGCAGCACCAGCGATGATTGCGGTTGATGCGCCGACTTTGATTCCTAACGCTACAGGTAGCCGTCTCCCCGACAAACTGACTCATAAATACTTTGGCAAATATCACGCCGGCTGCTATCCTGCTAATCAAAATTTACCTTTTGCCGAGCGGACAATTAACTTTGGCTTAGAATTAGAATCCCGTGGTTTTGCCCATGCACCAACGATAGCAGCAAAAACACCTGGTAGATATCAAATAGAAGTTTTTCCGCACCCAGCAATTGTACATTTATTTAATTTAGAACGTATTCTTAAATATAAAAAAGGGCGCATCAGTGAACGTCGCGTAGAATTAATCAAACTTTATCAATATATTCTCGAAGTTTTACCTATTCTCGAACCTAGTCTTAAAACACCACAATCTCATCTTTTTCCTTTTGACTTTTTCCTTTTACCTTCCACAGGTGCAGCCCTCAAAGCCACCGAAGATAAACTAGATAGTTTAATCTGTGCTTATGTGGCTGCACACTGGTGGTATTGGGGAGAACAACGTAACTTAGTATTAGGCGATCGCACTACAGGTTACATTGTCATCCCTAAGAAAATGGGGAGTGGTGAGTGGTGAGTAGGGAGTAGTAGAAATTTCCCCATTCCCCACTCCCTATTCCCTACTCCCCAGTTTATTCCGCCCAAGCAATCAATCTGGGTTCATAAGCATTAGACAGGTGTGGGTGTTTGGGTAACACACGCAAGGATAAGCCTTGAAAACCAGAGGTAGTGTAGACAATATCAGCAGTGTAGAGACTCAAGCCTTGGTCATCTTGACCTTGGTAATCCATGACAACTGGAACCGCATTCACGATTTCACCGTTGGCATCGATCGCACCTTGATATAACTCTACTTGGATATCATCATTACTCAAAGTGGCTAAATCAACTTTGGCTTTCACTGCTACCTTTTGCTCAACTTTAATATCTGAACCTACAGATACATCAATATCTTTGATTCTGATGTTAAACCAGTGGTCGCTGAGTTTAGCTTTCCAAGCGGCTAATTCTTTGGCTGGGGCATAATTATCATCCACTAAAGTATGATAGCGATCGCTGGCGTGGAAATATGCTTTTTGGGCATAATCCCGTACCATCCGCGCTGTATTAAAGAACGGACAGTTCAGGCGAATCGCATCTTTCATTTTGGCTACCCAACGTCGGGGCAGTCCATCTTCGTCGCGGTGGTCATAAAATAGAGGCACAACTTCTTTCTCTAACAAATCGTAGAGGGCGTTAGCTTCTACCTCATCTTGATAATTGGGATCTTCGTAATTTTCCCCATGTCCTATCGCCCAACCGGTGCGGACATAATCGGCTTCATCCCACCAACCATCTAAAACACTTAAATTAGGTAAGCCATTCATTGCGGCTTTCATTCCGCTAGTTCCCGAAGCTTCCCTGGGACGACGTGGTGTATTCAACCAGATATCACAACCAGCCACCATCAACCGAGATATATGAATATCGTAGTTAGGTACAAAAACAACTTGTTTTTCTAAATGATGTTCGCGGATAAAATGATTGATTTCACGAATCAGTTCTTTACCAGGAATGTCTTTGGGGTGGGCTTTCCCAGCAATCACAAATTGAACTTTGCGGTTTTTATCACCAAGTAAAATGCGTTGAATACGTTCTAAATCACGCATCCACAAGGTAGCGCGTTTATAAGTTGCAAACCGACGGGCAAAACCAATAGTTAAAACGTAGGGATCTAATACTTCTTGGGCTTGGGCAATTTCTGAAGAAGAAGCACCGCGATCGCGTAAATGTTTGACGAGATGATCCCGCACATACAGTACCATATCCAAACGGCAGCGTTCGTGATTGCGCCACAACTCCTCATCGGGAATTGCATCCATCCTCTCCCACAGTTGGTTATCTGGTGGTACTGATGACCAGTTTGGCCCTAAGTAGCGATCGTACAACTCTTGGGTTGATTTTGCCACACAACTGCGAGCGTGAACACCGTTGGTAATAGCGGTGATTGGCACTTCTTCGACAGGGACTTTTTTCCACAAGCCTTGGAACATCTGCCGTGACACCACACCGTGCAGCTGCGCCACCCCGTTAGAAAATGTCGCCATTTTCAACGCCAGCACCGCCATACTGAAAGGCCCGGATAAATCCCCTGTATTTTCTCTGCCTAAGCCTAAAAACTGTTCTTTGGGCAAACCAAAGATATCTGCATAGTAACCCAGATAATACAAAATTTTATCGGGAGGGAACAAATCAATTCCCGCAGGTACAGGCGTGTGTGTGGTAAAGATGTTGCTAGACATCACTACCTGTTTGGCTTGGGCATAGCTCAAACCTTCTTCTTGAATTAAGATGCGGATGCGCTCTAACGCCGAGAAAGCCGCATGGCCTTCATTCATGTGGTAGGCAGTGACATCATAACCCAAAGCTTTCAGCATCCGTACACCACCAATCCCCAACATAATTTCTTGGTGGATACGCATATCAATATCGCCGCCATACAGTTGATCTGTAATGTCGTGATCATATTGATTATTGGGTTCGATGTTGGTGTCTAACATATACAAAGGCACCATCCCCACCTGTACCCGCCAAACTCTGGCGTATACCTTGCGCCCTGGATAATCAACCGCAATTTGCAATTCGGAACCATCGGGATTGCGTTCTAAATGCAAGGGCATATTATAAAAATCGTTGATGGGGTAACGTTCTTGTTGCCAACCATCAGCGTTGAGGTATTGAGCAAAATACCCTTGTTGATAAAGCAAGCCGACACCTACCAATGGTAGCCCTAAGTCACTGGCAGATTTTAAATGATCACCAGCCAGAACGCCCAAGCCACCAGAATAAACAGGTAAACAGTCAACCAAGCCAAACTCTGCCGAAAAATAGGCATAACATTCTTTTGGCTTTTGAGCGCGTTGTTTCTGATACCAAGTTCCTTCTTGGAGATAATCATCTAACTGACGAGCAGCACGATCCATTTGTGCTAAAAACCCATCATCCTCTACTACCTCCAACAGCCGTGCTTGGGAGATAGTACCCAGCATCAACACTGGATTGTGATGGCTAGATTCCCATAAATCTCTATCTAAACGGCGAAATAAATCTTTAGTTTCAACATTCCAGTCCCAATGCAAATTATATGCTAACCGCCGCAGTGGTTCCAGGCGCGGCGGTAGTGACGGGGAAACATTGAATGTGCGAATTGGCTGCATAGGTTAGCAACTCTCCAAGTTCAGCTATGGTTATTGTTTACCTTGTTTATCCAATGCTGCCAATTCTTTATACTGTGTTTGTAAAGTACAGATGACTTTGTTAAGTATTAAAAACTGAGACGAAAATCAGTGCAGAACCTTACCCCAAGCGGATTGTTACTTGTTGATGTTCTGCTGGAGTGTCTGAATTAATAAGGAAAATTTAATAATTGAGGCGCTATTGACATCAAAACTCCCCATTCCCACCGAGAACAGAGAGGTTAATGTCTATTCGTCATGTTTAACTGCCCAAAGAAGGCTGATCTTGTGGTTTTTTTGGCATGGTGAGACTTTGCGCCGCCGCATAAGCCAACTCTGCTGCAATCTTATAAGCAAGTTTGATATTAGATGCGCTATCCTTGTGGTGTGTGGCAGAAGTTTTGGGACGAGGTTTTGATTCCTGCATCACTTCACCAGAGGCGATCGCGCGTTGCAAAATGATAAAAGCGTCCAAGTCTTCTGAGTCGTACTCTCGGCGCAATAACGTTTGGATCTGGTTGCGATCGGCGATACTCAAATAACCAGTTCTAAAAGCTTGCTGGACGATTTGTTTAATTTCAACCATAATTTCAACCAAGTGTGGGAGTTAATTTAAAGAAGCTTAGTCTGTAAATTTGGTTTTCTTGTGAGAATTACTTCTCATCGCGTGAATTTTCTCTAGACTTCACAATTTATAATGGGAGATATCCTAGACACATCGTCCATCTGGTTCACCTGATTGGGTGATTTACAAATTTGGCAATTATGGTTATACGCCTGTCCGGTTTCGTGCCGAAAGTTTCTGTATGAAGGGAAAGAAACCAAGAATTAGGCTAAGTGGAACTGTATTGAAATACAGCACTTTTGAAGTCAGTAAGGTACACCAGGAGTATTAAGTAATGAGTAATGAGTAATAAGTAAATCTTTGACTCATTACTCATTACTTTCCTAAATATATAATGTATTTTAAATCACGAATCTAAAATTTGTAATCTTGCTAGTTGGGATAAAACAAATGTTGTTTAAACTACCAACTGTAGTCAATTAATTATATTGTTAAAAACTTCCGACTTGGGAGTGATCCATCAAAAATAAAATGTGTTATTCTGGGAGGCAATTGTTATGAAAAGCCACCCATCTAAATGAAATCGTGACTTGGTTAAGTTGTAAATCATCCGTGTGCAACATGAGCGTAGCGGGATACTCTAGAAATTTATTGCAAGAAAGTCGTCATTGCAGTCGGGGAAGCGCATACTTGTTTGCACCGATGGTAAACTTTAATGTGATGGCTGAAGTTGGTGATACTCCACCTTAATTAAAATCAATTTTTAATTGACCTAAAAATAACAAGAGGATTAGCAATTATTTTGTGATTGGTAAACAGTCCGCAGTAGGTTTTGAGCTTCAACAATCACATACATATTGTTATTGCCAGAATTTGTCCTTGTTTAATTAGGTCATTGAACATATTTAAAACAACTGCATAGAGCAACTTGATGGTAAAGATATCAATTTATTTCAACTATCAAACAGTTGAATAGTTGATGTCACCATCTGTCATTTGCTGGATAAATTAGCAGCAGCATTAGTATCTGGCTGAGATTAATCTTGATACTAAATGCAAAATTTTGTTGCTAAAAGTAATTGATAAAGAGCTAGAAAATCTCAAGTGATCGCACTTTGATCAAACGAGATTAACTTTCATCAAATACACTTTTATCCTGTAATTTATTGCCAGATATTTTAATAAGTTGCGGCTCAAGACTTACTAATTAAGTTTTTGATTAATTTCAGAGAAATTGCGCTACCTACAATTTCTCTTCTCACTTCATTCAAAAAAATACCCCAAATATAGCCATGAGTAACCAAAAATACGCCGCTAAAATTCAACGTTTCAAGGAAGTACTACTCACAACCTTATTAGCAGATATCCCGACAATGGCTCTCGGTACAAAACTCCGTAATTGGTTATATCGCAGTATTTTTTCTCAGTTAGACAGTTCAGTTTATATCCAAAACGGTGTGGAATTTTTGGGGACAAACTGCATCGCTATTGGTAAAAAAGTACATATCTTTAAAGGTGTGAGAATTGATGCCCAAGGACATTCCAACAATAAAATTTATTTGGGTTATGGTGTAGCTATTGAACGCAATGTTGATATTGGTTGTTTAGACAACACATCTATTTATATTGACGAAGAAACTTTTATTGGCCCTCATGTATGTATTGCCGGGCCAGGAGATATTACCATTGGCAAACACTGTATGATTGCAGCCCACTCCGGCATATATGCTAACAATCACAACTTTACAAATCCCTTAGAACCAATTAAAGACCAAGGCATCACACGCAAAGGAATTGTGATTGAAGATGATTGTTGGCTAGGACATGGAGTCACTGTATTAGATGGTGTAACCATCGGTCAAGGTAGCGTTATTGGTGCAGGCGCAGTCGTCACAAAAGATATTCCGCCATTCTCCGTGGCTGTGGGTGTACCTGCAAAAGTCGTCAAAAATCGGATGAATCAGCAATTATCAGAAACAGGCGTAGGCATTACCCGGACATAATCACCACTGTATCTAAAGAAAAGTGTGTCTTTTTTTTCCCTTCAAGAAACCAAGTCATAAAATAATCATGACTTAAGTTATACCCACCCTGTTAATGGCAGTTTTAGTCATAAACAGGGTATTCGCATTGGCTTTATCAAGCTTCTCCTGTAGTGGTGAAAATTTCCGGTACAGGTACTCAAGGTGCAATCCCCAGAGTTTATTGAGCCAGCTAGAGAAAAATCACATCGCACATCACCTTGATACCTAAAGAGTACTTGCTTGTTTCATTACTCTGGCTGAAGCAACTAACAGCATGAACCCAACTGTGATGACTTAAGGGTGAGGAGTGGTGATTTCGCTCTTGTCTACTCTCTATTCTTGATAGGAAATAATTATGACGACATTTGAGCAAGCTCCAATATTTCAGTGCGAATTTGAAGACGATCGCACCGGGTTAAGTAAAGAAACTATCAAACGTGCTTTAGCTGATAATCTTTTTTACATCCAAGGTAAATACCCTGGTACAGCCACGCTCAATGATTATTATATGGCTTTGGCTTACACCGTGCGAGATCGCATGTTGCAACGTTGGTTTAAAACTACGGAAGCCTATACAAAAAAAGGTGTCAAAGTTGTCAGTTATCTCTCCGCAGAATTTCTCTTGGGGCCGCACTTAAGCAATAACTTGATCAACTTGGGGATTTATGATTTAGTCCGCCAAACCGTGGAAGAAACTGGGCTAGATTTTGTGCAACTGCGCGAAATTGAAGAAGAACCAGGACTAGGAAATGGTGGTCTAGGTCGTCTGGCGGCTTGTTATATGGACTCTTTGTCAACTCTCGAAATTCCCGCCATTGGTTATGGAATTCGCTATGAATTTGGTATCTTTGACCAAGAAATTCGGGATGGTTGGCAAGTCGAAATTACAGATAAATGGCTGCATTTAGGCAACCCTTGGGAAATTCCCCGCCTAGAAGAAACCATCGAAGTCAAGTTTGGTGGTCGCACGGAAGGTTATTACGATGAAAAATGCCGTTATCGGGTACGCTGGATTCCCGATAAAGTGGTCAAAGGTGTTCCCTACGATACGCCCATCTTAGGTTATCGCGTCAACACGGCGAATACTTTACGGTTGTGGAAAGCTGAAGCGCCGGAATCGTTTGAATTTAAGGCATTTAACGATGGTAACTATTACGGTGCTGTCAACAAAAAAGTAGTTTCCGAGAATATTACCAAAGTCCTTTATCCTAACGATGAGTTGCAGCAAGGTAAAGAACTACGCCTAGAACAACAATATTTCTTTGTGTCTTGTTCTCTGCAAGACATGATTCGGCTGCACTTGCAAAAAGGCGAAACCATAGAGACTTTTCATCAATCATTTGCCGTACAACTCAATGACACTCACCCCTCCATCGGTGTGGCAGAATTGATGCGGCTCTTGGTAGATGAACATCAACTAGAGTGGGATCAAGCTTGGCAAATTACGCAAAATACCTTTGGCTACACCAATCACACCTTATTACCAGAGGCTCTAGAAAAGTGGCCTTTAAGACTATTCAGTAACTTACTGCCCAGACATTTGCAAATTATCTATGAAATTAACCAACGCTTTCTCGGTCAAGTGCGTGCTAAATATCCCGACGATAGCGATCGCCTAGCGCGGCTATCATTGATTGATGAAAGTGGGGAAAAATATGTCCGTATGGCACATTTAGCCAGTGTTGGTTCCCACGCAATTAACGGTGTCGCCGCCTTACATACAGAGTTACTCAAACAAGATGTTCTGCGTGACTTTTACGAATTTTGGCCAGAGAAATTCACCAACAAAACCAATGGTGTTACACCCCGACGTTGGATAGTAGTGAGTAATCCCCAACTGGCTAACTTGATTACTCGTAAAATTGGGACAGATTGGATTAGCCATTTAGAAGATTTAAAGCGACTCGAAGCTTTTGTCGAAGATGCTGAGTTTCGTCATGAATGGCGGCAAACCAAGCAAGATATTAAGACTTATTTGGCAAATTATATTAAGGACAACCACGGAATTGAAGTCAATCCCGAATCACTGTTTGATGTGCAAGTGAAGCGGCTGCATGAGTACAAGCGCCAACACTTGAATGTGCTGCACATCATCACCCTTTATAAACGCCTCAAAGACAATCCCAATCTGGAAATTACACCCCGCACCTTTATTTTTGGTGGGAAAGCTGCTCCCGGCTACTTCATAGCGAAATTAATCATTAAACTCATCAATTCTGTTGGGGATGTGATTAATAATGATCCCGATATGCGCGATCGCCTAAAAGTAGTATTCTTACCTGATTACAATGTCAGGTTTGGTCAACGAGTTTACCCAGCCGCCGACCTTTCCGAACAAATCTCGACGGCTGGTAAAGAAGCTTCCGGGACTGGCAATATGAAATTTGCCATGAATGGCTCACTAACTATCGGTACACTTGATGGCGCTAACATCGAAATTCGGGAAGAAGTAGGTGCAGAAAACTTCTTCTTGTTTGGACTGACAACCGAACAAGTATATGATTTAAAATCCAGAGGTTATAACCCTTGGGATTATTACCATAGCAATCACCAACTCAAAGAAGTCATTGACTTGATCAGTTCAGGATTCTTCTCGCATGGTGATACTAATCTGTTCCGGCCATTAGTAGACTCACTGTTGTACCACGATCCTTATCTGCTGTTTGCCGATTACCAGTCTTACATTGACTGTCAAGACCAGGTAAATCATGCTTACCGTGACCAAGAACACTGGACAAAAATGTCAATTCTCAATGCAGCTAGGATGGGTAAATTCTCTTCTGACCGAGCCATTAAAGAATATTGCCAAGAAATTTGGAATGCTGTACCCGTGAAAATCGAACTAGCAGAATATATTCAAGCTAGGGCTGGTTTGAAAGTGAACTGATCAAATCAGATAAATTCGGTTTTTGGTTGAGGCGGGTGTAAGGGTTTAAGGGTGTAGGGGTGTAAGAGTGCTGAACAACTACACCCCACACCCTCACACCCCCAATACGGTTCGGTTAACAAATGTATCTGTTGAGGTGAGCAGGGGGGCGGAGGAGCTTCAGGTGCAGGGGAGAGCGTACCTTCGTTCCCCCTTTCACCCCTGCACCCCTGCACCCTTGCTTGCCTACACAAGTAAGTTTCTTATCCGAACCGTATTGTTCACACCCCTACACCCTAAAATTTCAGGAAACCTCTGGCATTAATTAACGTCACAACATTAGCCAGTCAAAAACTACATCTCATTAGCATCTACTTAATAGTAGTGTCTAGGTTGGTTAAGACATTAGTAAATGTAAACGACAGCAACAGGCTTTTATTTAACTCTGTAACCTGTCACCTATCACCTGTAACCTACCTTCTGCTATAAAACAACCCACAGCATGAGATAATGGCGAAACCTGTGCCATACTCTATGGGGTAGTCATAACATAGCCTCCCCTATCAACAGAGTGCGCTCAAAACGAGACAAGATTTGGGTAAGATAAAGGAGCTATCTTTTCTGCATGGCAGATACCGAGAGAAGCTTTTTCCGACCCCCTTTGGAGATATTTCTATGCTGACTTTAAAAATCGCTGTTTATATTGTTGTTGCCTTCTTTGTGACTATCTTTGTCTTCGGATTCTTGTCAAATGATCCTGCTCGTAACCCCGGCCGTCGGGATTTAGAGTAAGTACAAGACAAATTATCCGCGACTGCCGGAAGGTGGAAAACAACCAAAGTCACGGACAATTGCTGGCTATCCTACAGGAAAGCTTTACGTTTAAATACTGATTAGCAGTTGCTACACAGGGAAAATCCGCAGCCATTGGCTAACACGGAGTTTCCCTTCACAGTAACTGGGTTTTTACTAAAGTAATAGTATTAAAATATACTATTTATTAGGCGATCGCAAAGTTATCCCTAGTAGGAAAGCGTTTTCTAGCAGTGTCCTTGACAGTGGAATTTCCTCTTTTTAGCAGCTTGCTGCACGTAGGCAGAAAGCAAAAGTCGGAAGACACAAGTGTTCTCATCTTTCCGGCTAATCGTTGGCTATTTGTTAGGTTAATTTTGCCCAGATATGCTTCATCCAGTTCTGCCGCCTGCGCCACCGCCTGTTATTGAACCGATCAAATCGACAAATTCGCTGTCATCAGTTGACAATCCCCAAACTCATGCTTTTGTAGAATCAGCTAGTGATGCTCAAAACACGGCTGAAAAACCGCAAACTGCCAAAATTGCCGATACTAAAAATCTACCGCCTCAATTAGTACTGATCGCATCTACTTCAGATAATTTAGTCAAGACAAAAACTCTACCCACTCCCCATACACCAGAAACTTTACCCCCAGCACTGTCACCGTTTTCTCCCTCCAGAAGTGCTACAAGTTTAGGACAACCTCTCAGCATTGGTTATGGCGTTCAGTCAGGGAATCTAATTGGTGAAAATCCATCACAAACTGGCGCATCTGTTCAGCAATTCCCCGCACCCGCAAAATTTGTCACTGAACCAGTCGCCCAGCCAGCATCGGCAGAAAAATTCCCCGCATCTGCAAAAGTCGTCACTGAACCAGTTACTCAGTCAGCATCGGCAGAAAAAATCCCCGCACCTGCAAAAGTCGTCACTGAAAAAATCACACCACAGTCACCTGTTCAGCAATTTCCCCCAGCAGCAAAAGTCGTTGCTGAACAAGTTACTCCACCCGCATCACAAAGCACAACAGCACAGCCACAACAACCAAAAACTATTAATCTTTCGGGGAAATTTAGCGACTATATACCTAACACTCAGCCAGTTCAAAATATTATTGAGTTTAAATCTCGCAACCTCACCAGCCAATCAAATACCCCGACCAATATAGAATTTAAATCACCTAACCAACCAACTCCCCCAAGCACAACTTCTCCCACTCCCCAACAGCCATCACAGACAACCACACCAGTGGTTAGAGAAAGAATTGTGGAAGTGATCTCAGATCGGCAGGAGTATGATGAACAACGAAGAATTGTGACGGCGGAAGGCAATGTAGTAGTGCGATTTGATGGGGCTGTAGTGGATGCCGATCGCCTACAAGTGAATTTAGCCAACTTAATTGCCGTTGGGGAAGGGGATGTGGCCTTGACTAGAGGTGATCAAGTATTGCGTGGTCAACGTTTTACTTATAACTTTTTGCAAGACAGTGGGGAATTAGAAAATGGCAGAGGCGAAATTTATATCCCCACATCCTCTACAGATTTGGGCTTTTTACCTGCTGAGAATACCCCTGGTGGTTTACAACTCAGACCACCAAGCGATCGCATTCGTACTAATCAACCCCTCACCAATGTCCAAAATCCGGGCGAAGTGAACGTGGTTGTCGGTGGTCGTGGCGCAAGTAATCTACCAACACCAAAACAAGGCGGACAAGTTAAGCGACTGCGATTTGAAGCTAGGCACATCGATTTTTATCCACGGGGTTGGCAAGCTAGGGATGTGCGAATTACCAATGACCCATTTTCACCTCCCGAACTAGAGTTACGAGCGAGTAAAGTTACACTGACACGCCAAGCTCCATTAATTGACCGCATTAAAACCGAACGTCAGCGTTTGGTATTTGATCAAGGTCTGAGTTTACCCATCCCCGTAGATAGCCAAACTATTGACCGCCGGGAACAAGAAGTCACTCCTGCAATTGTCTCGCCTGGCTATGATGGCGATGACCGTGGTGGTTTATATTTGGAACGAGGTTTTACACCCATCAATACCGAAACAACAAGTTGGACAATTACACCGCAGTTTTTTTTACAAAAAGCCATTCAGTCAGGTTTAGAAAATCCCGCATCTTTGTTTGGTGTGAGAAGTAAACTGAATTCAGTTTTAGACCCAAAAACCACACTGCGCGGTTCAGGAGAATTAACTAGTTTTGACTTGAGCCAACTAGACTCAAATTTGCGGGCGAGTTTGCGACTGCGGCGAGAATTAGGCGATCGCAATCCACATCTTTTAAATGTGGAATATAGTTACCGCGATCGCTTGTATAACGGTTCTCTTGGCTTTCAAACTGTCCAAAGTAATTTGGGCGCTGTTGTCACCTCGCCGATTATTCCTTTGGGGAAAAGTGGTATTAACCTCGACTATCAAGCAAGCGCACAATATATTACTGCTAATAGCGATCGTCAAAACTTATTTAGCACCAACATTGGTCAAACAATTGATCGTGTCTCTTTAGGTCGTCTACAAGCCAGCGCCGCTCTCAGCACTGGTGTGTTTCTCTGGCAGGGAAAACCATTAGCCCCCACAGCTACCGCCGGCTTGCGTTATACACCTAGACCTGTAGTTCCTTATATACAAGCGGTAGCTAGTATCAGAGGTACTAGTACTTATTACACCAGTGGAGATGACCAAACCAATCTCATTGGTTCAGTTGGTTTACAAGGACAGATTGGCCATTTTTCCCGTCCTTTTTTTGATTACACAGGCTTTAATATCAGTTACTCTAGAGGCTTAACTAGCGGATTATCACCTTTTTTGTTCGACCGATTTGTTGATAACCAAGTCTTGAATGCGGGAATTGTTCAACAAATTTATGGGCCATTTCGGATTGGGTTTCAGACCTCAATTAACTTGGATACAGGCAGAGAAACCAGTACAGACTATGTTTTAGAATATAGCCGCCGCACCTATGGCATTACCCTACGCTACAATCCCGTCTTAGAATTAGGCGGTTTCAGCATTCGCATTAGTGACTTTAATTGGACTGGTGGTACAGATCCATTTTCGACGAATCAAGTTACACCTGTAGTTGGAGGTGTGCGCCAGGAATAATCTTGGGGATTGACAACTAAAAAAATATCTCATCATTCAGGGACAAGGGAGACAAGGGAGATAGAGGTCTTGCTGAGTCAACACATTGGATAATGTATGAGGAAATACGACTTTAGGACTTACTACAACTTAGTATCAGCAAGTTCTTGCGTCTCATTAGACACTAGCTTTATGTATGTTATTATCGGGTTTTAACTTTCAGGATTGAGTAATTAGCCAGCATCAACACAAAAAAAGCACTGGAAAACTTATATTTCTAATTCAGTAACCAGCACTTTTTATACAAAGGCTAACAGGCTAAGGCGCTGCTATGGCAAAAGTAAAATCAAAAGTCCAGAAATCAAAAAACTCGAAAAAGCAGCCTAAAAAGGAAGCACCGACTCTTAGCCTCCAAGAAAGGTTAGCCCAAAAGCGTCAAGCAACGAAAGCCCGCAAAGAATTTATGGATTTACTCACTAAATCCTTATCTGGTGCGTTGTTTTTAGGTTTTTTGCTGTTTTTAGTTGCCGGTATTAAGGCTGCATTACCTGCTGTCTTGGGGGTACTGGTGATGTCTTTTTCTTATAAATACCCTCGTCAGGCTTTAATTGCCTTTATTATCTACGTTCCCTTTGGCGGCACAATTACTTATTACATTGGTAATAGTCCGATTCTGCAATTGGCTAAAGATTCATTTTACATCCCAGCTGCGATCGCTCTTTGGCAAATTTGCCGCAAACAGAAACTACCATTCATCATCCCCAAGCAAATTAAAATTCCATTGTTTATTTTATTGGGTTCTTGTTTGCTCACTCTCGTATTTATCAATGGTGGACAACAGTTTAACCCACCACCAGCTGGACTATTAGAGGAACCTGTTAAAGAATTTCCCATAGGCTTAGGAATTCTCGGTTTAAAAGTTCTTTTAGGTTACGTATCTTTAATTACTTGTATTTACTACCTAATTCGCAATAAGCAAGATTTTTTCTTCTTATCGCGTCTACAAATTGTACTAATTATCGTCTGTTGTGTCCTAGGATTGATCCAATACTTATTCTTACTCACTGGAATTTGTGAAGGAACTAAAAATCTCGAAGGTTCTGCCTTATTTAAGGCTACACTTGACGCTAGATGTTATTTTGGTGGTTCCCTAGTCTACAGTCCCAGTCAAGGAATAATTCGGCTACCAGGAACATTTGTTGCACCTTGGCAATGGGCATGGTTTTTAATTTCTAGTACTTTTTTTGCCTTTGCTACAGGCTTTTCCGACCCGTCAATTTTTTGGCGG
Source organism: Nostoc sp. FACHB-190 (assembly GCF_014696905.1). Lineage (NCBI taxonomy): Bacteria > Bacillati > Cyanobacteriota > Cyanophyceae > Nostocales > Nostocaceae > Nostoc > Nostoc sp. FACHB-190. Next base: position 9,986 of record NZ_JACJQW010000041.1, on the reverse strand, counting down.
TTAATAAGTTTAGGTTCTATGGCTTTAATCTTTGTCAATGCAGTAATTTCGGGACAAAGAATCGCCCTAGGCTTAGTACCTACTTGTTTTGTCATGTTACTCTTGCTGACTGGTCAAATTGCTAACTTGAAACGGTTTATCCCCATAGGAGTAGGGTTAGTGATGATTTTGGGAATTGCCGTTGTGAGTAACCCTGTAGTCGTTCAAGAGAGAATAGATAGTTTTGCCAGTCGTTGGAATGCTTCACCACCTCAAGATTTTATTATTCAGCAATTTGAAGAAAACTTAAAAGATACAGATAGCCCTCTAGGAAGTGGTTTAGGTCGAGCCACTAACTCTGCTCGTGCATTAGGTAAAACCAAACTAGTAGAGACTTACTACCCCAAATTAATATATGAGATTGGGATTTTTGGCGTATTGGGTTTTCTGGCTTTAGTTACTACACTGACATTTACGGCGTTCACAACTTATCGCTCGATAAAAAACCGTAATTTCCGCAGTTACGCAGCGTCGATGTGGGTGTTTATATTGTTTATTAGTTACAACACTTACTACTATCCTTTAGATGTCGATCCAGTATCTGTATATTACTGGTTGGGTGCAGGAATACTATTCAAATTGCCAGTGATAGATAAACAAGAGAAGGAAGATGCCAACCCTGAAAAAGCAACAAATAAAAAAGGTTTAAAAATTAAGTTTTAATTCATTAAGTTTCCATCAACAGCGATAGACTCCACATTGGGCAATTCTACGAGCAAAACAAACAATTTATTTCACAATCAAACACATGAATGATTTTCCTTTAATTTCCGTAATCATACCAACTTACGGAAGAGATGAACCACTACGCGATAGTATAGTTGATATTCTCAATCAGGACTATCCAAATTTTGAAGTTTTGGTAATCGACCAATATCCAAAACACCAACCAGAAGTTCAAGCATATTTAGAAGAGGTAGCGGCAAAAGGGAAAATTAAATTGTTTCACCTAAATTGGGCAAGTTTACCAGGAGCGCGAAACTATGGTGTGCGTCGCTCATCTGGGGAAATAATTTTATTTATTGATGATGATGTAAAATTAACGCCTGGCTTTTTAATGGCTCATGCGAAAAATTATGTACAAAATCCAGAGGTAGGAGCTGTAGCCGGACGAGTATTTGACAGAATGAAATTGGGTGATTCTGGCGGAAAATTAGAAATTGAATATCTCCCTCCCCAAGCAATGGATCCTGGCATTGCTTGGTATCATATTGATTTAGTACATACTATTAAGCCCCAGCAGGTTTTAACAGCTAGGGGTTGCAATATGTCTTTTCGGCGCGAAATTTTTACGAAATACGGACTGAAGTTTGATGAGAGATTTCGCGGGAGTGCAGTCCGGGAAGAATCGGATTTTTGTTTGCGACTGCGACAGACTGGATACAAAATTTGGTATGACCCAAAAGCTGATTTAGTGCATTTGGGAGAAGAGACTGGGGGTTGTCATGATATTAGTATGCGATCGCTCAAATATCAACTCACTTTCTATCACAACCACTTTTTATTAGGGCTGAAAAATTTAACCTTGACTCAAGCCTTACGTTTATACGCCCGTTTATTTGATTGTCATGTTCTCGGAAGACCACCTTGTCATAAAAGTGGTTCACCTATCAAAATTCTCACTCGCGCTATTTTTTACACTTTGGGTTTCCTGAAGGCTTTGGGTACTGTCATTCAGTCAGTGTGGAATGATGGACAAATCTATAGCCATTTGGATGAACAAGTTTAGATTTTATCACCGCAGATAAATGATATTATCTGCGGTTAAATTTATCAATCTATCATGAAAATTAACTATGAGAATTTTAGTTGCTAGTCATACATATATAGTAGACCTTAATTGTGAAAAACTACGTGCTTTAGCTCAGTTAGTACCAGATATTGAGGTGACAGTTGTTGTGCCTAAAATCTGGAAGCCCGGTGGTGTACAGAATCAGACTATTGAAAGTCAATATAAAGATGAAGGTAATTTTAAAATAGTGCCGATTTCTAATTTCAGTCAAAATCATCAAGGGCTATTGACATTTGGAACTGATTTAATATCTTTGATGCAGCAATTTCGTCCACAAGTTATTCAAGTAGAACAAGCATCAAGAAGCTTGGCATACAGTCAAATGATTATTTTAAATAAATTGTTGGGATTAAAGGCAAAAAATATATTTTTTACTTGGTGGAATTTACCCTACACATTAAAATTACCTGCGGCTTTATTAGAAAAATTTAATCTCAATAATAGCCACGGAATTATTTCTGGGAATCAAGATGGAGCAGAAGTTTTACGGCAAAGAGGGTATCAGGGCGCAATTAAAGTTATGCCCCAATTAGGTGTTGATGAAACTCTTTTTTCTCCCAAAAAACAACCAGAATTAGCTGCTAAATTAGGGATTAAACCTGATGATTTTGTGGTGGGTTTTGTTGGAAGATTTGTTCCAGAAAAAGGTTTATTGACTTTATTGCAGGCTTTAGTAACTTTAAAAAATGAATCTTGGAAATTAATGCTTTTAGGACGAGGCGAACTGCGAGATGAAATCTTGAAAATAGCCACAGATAATCAAATCCAAGACAGATTAATTATGGTAGAAAGTGTTCCTCATCACGAAGTTACTAATTATATTAATTTAATGAGTACCTTGGTGCTACCTTCCGAAACTACTTATAAATTTAAAACTTTAACTGCTGCTGGTTGGAAAGAACAATTTGGTCATGTATTAATTGAAGCTATGGCTTGTCAAGTGCCTGTGATTGGTTCTGATTCTGGGGAAATACCTCATGTGATTGGTGATAGTGGATTAATATTTCCCGAAGGCAATGTTCAACTACTGGCTGATTGCATCAAAAAATTGCTCAAGCAACCAGAATTACACCAAAATCTAGCTGTAAATGGCTATCAAAAAGCAATGGCAAAATACACTAATAAGGCACTTGCTAAAGAGCAGTATGAGTTTTATCAAGAATTATTTCAGAGTAAATAGGCATGAAAATTTTACAAATTGTTCCGTCTATTTCGTTAATTTATGGTGGCCCTAGCCAAATGGTTTTAGGGTTAGCGCCGGCTTTAGCAAAAGAAGGTGTAAAAGTTACTATTCTGACCACAGATAGCAATGGTGATACTGGTCAACAACCTTTAGATGTACCTTTAAATCGCCCAATTCAACAAGATGGTTATGAAATAATTTACTTTCGTTGTGCGCCATTTCGTCGCTATAAATTTTCCCTGGAGTTACTCAATTGGCTAAAAATTCATGCTAAGGAGTTTGATTTAGTGCATATTCATGCTTTATTTTCGCCAATTAGTAGTGCAGCCGCGACAGTATGTCGGGAGAAAAAATTACCTTATATTTTGCGTCCTTTAGGTACTCTTGACCCGGCTGATTTACAAAAGAAAAAACAATTAAAAAAGCTGTATGTTGAGTTGATTGAACGCCAAAATTTAGCAGGTGCAGCCGCAATTCATTTTACTAGTGAACAAGAAGCAAAAATATCAGCAAGATTTGGAGTCAAGACAAAAGATTTAGTAATTCCTTTGGGTGTAAAACCAACGCAAAGAATTTCAGCAAGTGCAGTACGCAGTCAGTTAGGTATACCGGAAGATGTGCCTTTGGTGTTGTTTATGTCGCGTATTGACCCAAAGAAAGGTTTGAATTTGTTGATTCCGGCTTTAGAAAAGCTGTTGGCGGATAATCACAAGTTTCATTTTGTTTTAGCTGGGACAAATCCTCAAGACCCAGACTATGAAAACAAAATCAAATTTCAAATCGAAAATTCACCATTGCGATCGCATACTACCATTACAGGCTTTGTGAGTGGTGAATTGAAAGCTGGTTTACTGCAAGCGGCTGATTTATTTGTTTTACCTTCTTATTACGAAAACTTTGGTATTGCAGTCGCTGAGGCTATGGTTGCGGGGATACCTGTAGTGATTTCTGACCAGGTGCATATTTGGCAGCAAGTAAGCGATAGTCAGTCGGGATGGGTGGGTCAAACAGAGGTATCTTCGTTGTTGGAGTTATTGCAACAAGCTTTGCAAAATCCCCAAGAACGCCAACGCCGGGGAATAAATGCTCAAAAATATGCCTTAGAAAATTTTAGCTGGGATGCGATCGCCCGGCAAATGATTCAAGCCTATCAACAAATTCTCATCAATATGTGATAATTTCAGCCAAAATTCAGTAAAAATACTTTAAGTTACAACAATACAACAGGCGGTTATTCTTTGACCAAGATGGCTCAGGTGCGATCGCCAGAGTTCAAATTGCGACACTCAACACCGGATTAGCCTTAACCAATGCAGATATCTTCGTTAATGCCTAAGAATTTGTAAATAATAAATCATGAATTTGGGAGGATAGCCAGCTTGTCTAACCTCCATATTTTCAATGATTCATATCATTTCTGAATTATTCTCTTTGGTTGAACCACATCTGTCTTCAGTAGGGTTAAACCAGAAATAGGTGTTTGATAAGGTGACTAATGGCAACATAAATCACAAGTAGATTTGTTATGACCTACACTCAAACTAGTGACCCTACCATTCGTAAATGTGTTGAATCTTGGCGAAAATTAGATGTAGATGAACAACTAGGTTTATTCTGGTTTATCTATAAAGAAATGGGTGAGTCTGTTACACCTGCGGCTCCTGCTGCTAGTACTGTTTCTCCAGAAATTGCTGAAGGTTTATTTAATCAGGTAAAAGAATTAAGTCACGAAGAACAATTACAAGTTCAGCGAGACTTAATTAATCGAGCAGATACTCAAATAAGCAGAGAATATGGTTCGTTAGGAGATACTACCAAACTGCTATTTTGGTATCGTCTCTCTCAAGGAATGGATAGTAATGTAATTATTCCTGTACCTGCTGGTTATCGTCTTTCTTCAGCAGCAGAAACTTTGCTGGAGCAAATTAAAGAATTAGCTTTTGAACAGCAGATTAATCTTTTCCGCGACTATGTGTCACCAATGGGTGCAGAACCTAAAGCCGGCGCTGAAATTTAATTGTGAGGATATTGAGCTATGGCAAGCAAGGCTGTAGCTCAATATTCGTAATCCTAAATGATTTACCCACATCTTTCCCTTATCTCTTTTCTTCACATATCAAATAAGACTGCTCTAGCAATCCTCAGCCACAGATAAACACAGAGTAAAATTATATTTACTCTGTGTATTTTTTGGTTGCTCATTAGGATAGTTGCACCCTAAATTCGTAACGTCCTTGGTTTTATATTTATAATTTAAATAGTCTTTTTGTCAGTTACATCTATCTGACGAGTGGTTAATTTTTTTTTAATTCTACACATCAATTTATCAATAATTGGCACTACACAAAAAAGTAAAACCCTAGGGCTGGGAATCCCTAGGGCTGATAACCTGACCACCTTTACTTTATTTATAATTGATGCAAAATTAAAGTGGATGTTTACAATAGACTTAAATATTTGGCTTATGTCTAGCAAGATTTTATGAAAAATATTATTAATATGATATTATTATCTCAATAAAATGATTCTATACATATTTTGTGGACAATCTCACTTATATTGCTCAAAATTATATTTTTTCTTGTTTAATGACTTTGATTAATTAAATTTCCAGGATAAAATTTATGATTTTATGTCTATATATACAGACTACACAGCTTGATTGCTAATAATAAATAAGGAAAAATAAAAGCATCATGATACATGATTGTAGCCAATTACAGTGACAGAAAGCCTAACCAAAGTCCGCAAGTGCGGACTTTTTATTTTGTCTTTATTAATCTGATTTAAAGTACAGTTTCTTGAGATTACATTTAAATTCTGACTTTAATTAACCGCAGATGAACGCAGCGAAAAGTTGAGCCAGTGCGTTGGGCGGGTTCCCCGACTCCTTCACTGGCGTTGCGTGGGTGGCTCTGCCGAATTGAGCAAACTTTTCAAGACAGATAAACGCAGATGAATTTGTACATCAGTAGGCTAGAAAAGCCTATAGCAATTCTCAATGATTGACAAACATCTCCCTCCTTTGTCTTCCTTATCTCTTTTGTCAGTATGATAAAAAGCTATTAGCGATTTGCCAGTAATTTTTATGACAAATTTTCTCCAGCCGCCAAGATTACGTATTGGTGAGGAAGATAGTGAAGAAGAAAGACGCGCCACTTGGCTGGAACTGTTTTATGATTTGGTGTTTGTGGTTGCTGTGTCGCAAGTAGCGCATAATCTCAAGGAAGACATTTCGCTGTCGGGATTACTGGGATTTGTAGTTTTGTTTATCCCGATTTGGTGGTCATGGATTGGGACGACGTTTTATGCTAACCGCTTTGATAGCGATGATGTGATTCATCGGTTGTTGGTTGGGGTACAAATGTTAACGGCTGCGGGGATGGCTGTGAATATTCATCATGGCTTGGGAGAAAGTTCGCCGGGTTTTGCTTTAGCTTATGCACTTGGTCGGGCGGTATTGGTGGCGGAGTATGTGCGGGCGGGGATACATATTCCGTCGGCGCGTCCGTTAACAACTCGCTACGCCATTGGTTTTGCAATCGCATCTTTGATTTGGTTGAGTTCGGCTTTTGTCCCTGTTCCTTGGCGATTTGCACTTTGGGGCGTGGGAATTGCGATTGATTTTGGTACACCAATCACCGCACGCAAACATCAAATTGGCTTACTTCCTCACGCTTCTCATTTACCAGAACGTTTTGGATTGTTCACAATTATTGTGTTGGGGGAAGCGATTATTGCGGTGGTTGAAGGTGTCTCACAACAAAAATGGCAGGTGTTGACTGTCATTTCCGCAATTTTTGGACTGATAATTGCTTTTAGTTGGTGGTGGGTTTATTTTGACAATTTAGGTGGGACACCAATTGAAACTGCACGCACTCAAGGAAAAGTTGGGACGGTTAATATTTGGCTTTATACCCATTTACCCTTAGTAATTGGAATTGCAGCTACTGGTGTTGGTGTCGAAAAAATCTTGGTAAGTCCGCCAACTCTGGCGTTACCAGATGCCCAAAGATGGTTGATTTGTGGTTCAGTGGCATTATGCTCGTTAGCTGTGGGTGTTCTGCACCGCTATGGTGTGATTCGATATTGTAAGATTCGTTCGCTGTATCGCTTGGGTGGTGCTGTGGTGCTACTGGCGATCGCACTTTTTGGCAAAGGTTTATTACCAATCTTCGTCATCGCCTTAGTAGCTGTGGTTTCTGCTGTACAAGTTATTCAAGATTTGTCTCAAAGTCGCCCGACTACTCGCTTGGCTGATCCTGAAATTTAAGCCCCGACGAATTATAAGCTAATCAGCATTTAAGCTGCACTATTGAAATTGTACATAAATGACTTAAACTCTCTCCTCTGCCCCTCTGCTCCCCTGCGGTCTAAACTGCAAACTAAGTGCTTAATAGCTTATGAGGGTGTTGGATGTAAGCAATAAGTTGGACAAATAGTGATGATTTCACAAAGTCGCGTTGTTTCCACCAGACGGGAAATAGCTTTGCAGATAACTTAACGCCAAGCGTTTGGTTTCTGCTATCAATCGCGGTTGAAATGTTTTTTCTTGACTGAGGGATAGCCATAGTAATGTGCCGATCGCTTTGACTAAAATAAAGGCGATCGCTTCATAGTCTGTAGTCTCTAACCCTGCTTTGCGTTTAGCTAGTAAACTGGCTAAATCTTGCATCAATTTAGCATCCATCACCTCTCCGACGGCTTCTAATTCGGGCATTGAACCCTGGAGTGCCATAAAAATGGCGTAGTAACCAGGATTATCAGAGAAATGCTGGGCGGTGATATCAATCATTTGTTCTACTAGAATTTCTAAGGGCAGATTGGCTAATTCAGGATTATCCAGCACTGCTAACTTTTGATGAATATTTTCCTCATGACGCAAGGCAAGTGCCTGCATGATTGCAGATTTGTCCGGGAAAAACTGATAAAGTGACCCAATCGGGACTTTCGCACCAGAGGCGATCGCATTGGTTGTGGTGGCTGCATAGCCTTGAGTAATAAAAAGTTCTTCTGCTACATCCAAAATCCGATTAACTCGTTCCTGGCTACGCGCTTGTCTGGGTTGGCGGCGCATTCCACCTGCTGCTGATGGATTTTCATTCATAGATTACCTCCTAAGTCAATACAATTAAGGTGATGAGAGTTGATTTCTCAATTTCTGCTCTACCTATTAGAAAATGAGCAAGATTTGGGAGAGAATCCCCCAATCCCCCTCCAAAGTCATTTTTTTGTTTTTTGTTGAGTTATCATTTGCTGGTTTTGTTCTAATTTAGTAGGACTTACGCAACTAGCATATTTTTTCTGTAGGGTGTGTGACGCAATGAGAAGATTTGAACGTAGTCATCAGATTTATAGCGTCACGCACCAACCATCAATTGTTACTGAACTTTATTGCTCCAAAGGCCTGTTGAAATAAATGAGCGATACTCACATTCTACTTGACAATAAATGATTTCTGCTCATATTATTAAAACATGAGCAATACTCATATATTATTGCAGATTTTGATGGAGTAATGTTGCTATGAGCCAAGATTTACTGACTCTACCTCATCCCAAGTTTGTGACGACGATAAAAGAAGACAGATGCGATCGCTGGGGGTTGATGCTTTGTGGTACTCCAGAAAGAACAATTCACAATCGACGCTACCAAAATGCGATCGCACTTTTGGATGAAACTTTGTCTGCCATGATTAACCATCACCGAAGCGGCGGCGGATAAGGGAACGGAGAGCAAGTTTTCCATAATCAATGACAGCCTTCTTTGAATTTTAGTTTTTATCTTTGATAAAACTAATCGCTTCTAATAACTGATTAGCTGTATAAGGTTTCGACAAAAAAGCTTGAATCCCCATATTATAAGCGGCATTCACCTTATCACTAGAAACCAGGCCACTGATAGCAATAATTTTGACTTCTGGGTTAATTTTTTGCAAAGTGCGAATAGTCGTCAGACCATCCATAGAAGGCATAAGCATATCAGTTAATACCAAAGAAATTTCATCTCGATGTTCAGCATATAAAGCGATCGCCTCAATGCCATCGCTGGCGGTAATGGCTTTATAGTTATAACTTTCAAGAGATGTTTTAGTAATATCCCGAATTGCAGCTTCATCATCAACAATCAAAATTAATTCTCCATTACCACCAGGAAATACTGCTTCTACTTCTTCTACAGTTTCGGTGATTTCCTGTGCTGGCAAATATATTTTAAATTGGCTACCTTGTCCTGCTTCACTATGAACATTGATAAAACCGCCGTGGTTTTTTACAATTCCTAGTACTGTGGAAAGTCCTAACCCTGTGCCTTTACCAAGTTCTTTAGTTGTAAAAAATGGCTCAAATATGCGGTCTAATATTTCTGTGGGAATACCTAAACCAGTGTCAATTACAGAAATCACTATATATGGGCCAATTTTAGAATCAAGGTGCATATTGGCATAATTTTCATCTACCACAAAATTTTCGGCAGTAATTTTTAATATTCCCCCATTGGGCATGGCATCACGGGCATTCACACACAAATTCATCAGCACTTGATGTAGTTGAGTAGCATCACCAGATATCACCCATAGATTTTGCGCTAATAGAGTTGTAATTTCGATAGTTTTGGGAAATGTTTCTTTAATAATCTGCTGAATTTCGATGATTAAATGTTTGAATTGGACAAGGGTGCGTTCTCCCTCCATTCCCCGCGTAAAAGACAAGACTTGTTTGACTAAATTTGCTCCACGTTTAGCGTTCGTGATTAATATTGGTAATAACCTGCGAGAACGTTCATCTTGTAATTGGACTTCTAAAAGTTGGGCTGTCATTAAAATTGGTGCCAAGACATTATTGAGGTCGTGAGCAATACCACTAGTACAGGTCGGCGGAAATAAACAGACCATATTAGTGGGAAGATAAAGAATCAGGATAAAACCCGTTTTGAGGCGCGGCGCAAGGAATCAGGGTGTGGCTAGATTAACTC